>CALMHV010000166.1 GCA_937863905.1 uncultured Bacillota bacterium | reverse complement strand
AGGCGAAAGATGATGGGGTTGGCGCCGTCCGGGCAAGCCACGTCGAGGCTGCCGTCAGGAGCGGCCCAGGGGAAGGAGCCACCGGCGGAAAGAGCCCGGATGGTCGGGTACATGGCGCCGTAAGCCGAGGCGCAGATGCCGCCGGGCGTCTTGCCGCCGCAACTCCACGACTGCCCGACAGCATGGCCATGGCCGCAGGAGCCCTTCTGCGAAACAATGGTGACCAAGACTTCCTTCATCTGCCCCACTCCTTCATCTCGCTCGTTCACTCACGACCGTCCCGCGTCCGGCGCGGGAAGCCTCACCTCGAAGACGAGACCCCCGCCCTCCCGGGCCCTGGCCGACACGGTTCCACTGTGGAGTTCGACAATCCTCTTGACGATGGCCAGGCCGAGGCCTGTACCGCCGCCCTGACGGCTCCGCGACCGTTCGACGCGGTAGAAACGTTCGAAAAGATGGCCCAGGTGTTCGTCCGCGACGCCTGGTCCGTTGTCCGAGACGGTGGCGACGGCCTCGGCCCCGCGCCGGGCCAGTTCCACCCGGACGGTGCGCCCGGGCCCGGCGTACTTGAGGCCGTTGCCGATGAGGTTGGCGAAGACCTGCTCCACTCGCAGGCCGTCGCCCCGGACCCGGACAGGAGCCAGGGGGCCGGTCTCCAGATTGACGCCGGCGGAGCGGGCCTGAGCGCCCAAGCCGCGCACCACCCCCTCCAGGAGACCGGCGAGTTCGACCTCTTCGATGGTCAACGCCACCCCGGGAGACTCAAGGCGCGCCAGGTCGAGGAGGTCCCCGACCAGGCGCCCCAGCCGCTCGGCCTGGCCCTCGATCTCGCGGGCGAGGTCGCGGTAGGTGTCGACGATCGCCGACCCCCGCTCCGCGGCCAGCGGCTCGGCCATGGCCCGAATGGCGCTGACCGGGGTCTGGAGTTCGTGGGCCACGTCGGCCAGGAACTCCCGGCGGCGCTCGTCCTCGGCCTGGAGGCGCTCGGCCATGCTGTTGAAGGCCGTCGCCAGGGTGGCCACCTCGTCCCGGCCCCGGACCCGCACTCGCTGAGCGAGGTCGCCCCGGCCCATCATCTCGGCGGCCCGGGTGAGGCCGGCCACCGGCCCGGTGATGGTCCGGGCCACGGCCAGACCGGCCAGAGTCGCCAGCGCGAGGGCGGCGGCGCTCATGAAGAGCATGGTCCGCGCGATGCGCCCGAGGCCGGCGTAGAGGTCACCGATGGAGGTCGACAGGAAGACGGCGCCGACCGGACGTTTGTCCTCCAGGACCGGGGCCACCGTGTAGAGGACCCAACCGCTTTCGGCCAGGTAGCGACGGCCCGCCGCCGCTCGGCCCGCCAGGGCCTCGGCCACCTCGGGTTGGGTCAGGACGCGGCCGGCGTAGCCCGCGGGCCACACCGAATCGGCGAGGACCCGACCCTCCCGGTCCAGGGCGAGCACCCGCGCCCCGGACTGCGTGGCGTAACCGCGCACCGCCGCGAGCAGGGCGCCCTGGGGCTCCCGCAAAGCCACCCCGGAGCGGTAGAAGGGTTCCACGAGATTGACGGCGATGTTGGTCGACGTGAAGGCGGCCACCTCGCGCTGGCGCAGGCTGAAGGACTCGATGGCCCTCATCGCCAGGACGTTCACGGCGGCCAGGGCCAGGAGGACCACCAGGAAGTAGGTCGCGGCCAGGCGGCCGCGGAGGCTCCTCACGGTCCACCCCCGGGGGCGACATAGAAGGCGGACTTGGTGGAGGAGAAGGCATCACTGAAGAAGTAGCCGCGCCCCCACGAGGTCAGGAGGTAGCGCGGGCGGGCCGGGTTGAGCTCGAGTTTGGCTCGCAGCCGCCTCACGTGCACGTCCACCGTGCGGTCGGCGCCGGCGAATTCGTAGCCCCAGACCCCGGAGAGGAGTTGCTCCCGGGAGTAGACGCGGCCCGGCGAGGCCGCCAGGTAGACGATGAGGTCGAACTCGGTCGCCGTGAGCGGGACGGCCGCCCCCGCCACGCTGACGCGTCGTTTGACCCGGTCGATGACCAGGTCGCCAAAGAGCCAGGGACGCTCGTCCGCGGGCGCGCGTCCTGGCGCAGCCGCGGGCGGGCCGCCTTCCCCCGCGAGCCTGTCCAGTTCGCGCCGCCGGAGGACGGCCCGGGCCCGGGCCACGAGTTCCCGCGAGTTGAAGGGCTTGGTCACGTAGTCGTCCGCTCCCACTTCGAGCCCGACGACCTTGTCGACATCGTCATCCCGGGCCGTGAGCATGATGATGGGGATACCCCGCAAGGCCCGGTCGGGGTCGGCGCGCAGGCGGCGGCAGACCTCCAGGCCGCCCACGACCGGCAGCATGAGGTCGAGAAGAACGAGGTCGGGTCTGGCGGAGACCGCCAGGCGTAGGGCCTCGGCCCCATCCCCGGCCACCAGGACCCGAAAGCCCTCCCGCTCGAACGTCAGGCGCAGCCCCTTGGTCAGACCGGGTTCATCGTCCACGAGAAGGACGACCGGTCCCTCAGGAGGTGGGCCGCTGCTGGCCGACAAGGGGAATCCCTCCCTGGATGGCGCGCCGTTTATCCTGGGCCTGTTCGACGAGCGACCGGTTGACCAGATAGATGATGGTCGCCAGTCCCGGACCCGTCCAGAGACCGATGAGGGCCGGCGGGACGCGACCGCTCCCCACGACCAGAGCCTGAAAGATGGCCAGGGGAAGGGCAAGCCTAAGGAAGGTGAAGAAATCGTTGCCGAGGTAGTCGTCGAGCTGGGTGGTCTCGCGTCGCCTGGGGGAGGCGATGAAGTAGGCCAGGTCGCCCAGGAGTTTCACCAGGGACGCGGCCACCAAGCAACGGAGGAACGGGATGGTGAACACGCTCAGGGACCCGGCGAACCAGAGGACCAGGCTCGTAAGCCCGAAGGCCGAGACCCCGGCGACCAGGAACCGGATGGCCCCTAATTCCTGACGCGGTCTGTTCATTCTTCTCACCTCGTTAGAGTTTTCACCGAAGTTCTTTATGGTATATGAAAGCGTCTAGAGCCGGCGGCGAAGACGGCCAACCGGGCCTGGCAACGGCCTGCAACCTCTCCCACTGGCTCTCCGGCAGCGAGGCGTCGTACTCGGTGATGGCCGGGTCACTGTGGATGGCCGTGAGCGCCCTCGCCAGGAGGGCGGCCGCCACGTGGCCGGGACCCTCAAGCATGGAGATGCTCGACCATCCCGGACGATCAGGTTCGACCGGGTCGTGCGGATAGGCGGCCGCCAGGACGAGACCGTCGATGACCGCCCCGACCGGCGAAGTCGCGTTCGGTGACCCGTCGGCCTCATGCACGAAGCACAGCCCGGACCCCAGATGTTCGGCCAGGCGGTCGCGGGTGAAATCCACCAACCGCCAGGGGTCATCCGGCGGGGCGACCATGCCCGCCGGGTGGATGCGTCCCGACCGGAAACCCTCACCGAGAAAGGCCCACACCGTGTCGAGGTCGTGAAGGCTCGCCGTCCTCACCCCCGATACCGAGGGGGCGGAGTCGCCGAAGGGCGTCCAATCGTTCACCCCGCCCTGGAAGACCCAGCGCCCCAGGTTCGCAAAGCCCAAGTTGTCGCCGATGAAGTGGTGCACCGCCTTGTTCGTCACCTCGGTGCTGAGGCGCGCGTACCGGCACCCCCACGCCCGGCAGGCCTCCAGGACGTGCCGGGTGAGGCCGGTGGCCAGGCCCCGGCTCTGACAGTCGGGGCGGACCCGCATGGCCGAGAACCAGGCGCCAAGTCCGGGAG
>CALMHV010000165.1 GCA_937863905.1 uncultured Bacillota bacterium | reverse complement strand
CTTGTGGCGGAAGGTGACACTCTGTGGGACATCGCCCAGGCCTACGGAGTCGACGTGACGACGGTTCTCGGCGCGAATCCCGACGTCAACGCCAGCCGGCTCCAGGTGGGCCGGGTCATCCGGGTCCTCTCGGTGGATGGAGTGCTGCACACCGTGAAGTCGGGGGACACCGTGTCCGGGCTGGCGGCAAAATACCGCGTGGAGGCTTCGGTCATCGCCAAAGCCAACGGACTGACCGACGCCGCGGTCCTCAAGGTGGGTCAGGAACTCATCCTCCCGGGCGCGAAGCCGATCATCGTCCACAAGGCCACCGCTGCCGGCGGCTCGAGCAACGGGCAGACTGTGACCATCACGGGAGAGTACCGGTGGCCGGTGTCCGGCTTCATCAGTTCACGCTGGGGTTGGCGGTGGGGCCGCTTCCATCATGGGCTGGACATCGCCGCGCCGTACGGCCGCTCCATCGTCGCCTCGCGCGGCGGCAAGGTGATCTTCTCCGGCTGGAAGGGCGGGTACGGGAACACCGTGGTCCTGAGCCACAACGGCGGGACGACCACGCTTTACGGCCACGCTTCGAGACTGCTGGTGGATTACGGTCAATGGGTCGAGGCCGGTCAGGTCATCGCCCGAGTAGGCAGCACCGGCGTCTCGACCGGCAACCATCTGCATTTCGAGATCCGCGTCGACGGCTCATCGGTGAACCCGCTGTCGGTGCTGCCCTAGAGAAAAGAAATGGAGCCGGCGATGGGATTCGGACCCATGACCTCCCGATTACGAATCGGGGGCTCTACCACTGAGCTACGCCGGCTCGACGAGACGTACAAAAAAACAGTGGAGCGGGAGACGGGATTCGAACCCGCGACACTCGGCTTGGGAAGCCGATGCTCTACCGCTGAACTACTCCCGCTCGCGAACTTCCTAGGCCACATTATAGTAGGCCGTATTCCGCAAGGCAAGTCGTCGCGACGCGACAATGGGGGCCAAACAGCCGCCCTAGAACACAGACAGCCGCCCTAGAACACATCGTGGAGTTGGAGGGTCTGGACCCGGTCGCGCCCGACTGAGACCATGGCCACCGGCACGCCGCTGAGTTCGGCGACGGCCGTGACGTAGTCCCGCGCCGCCCCCGGCAGGCCGTCCCAACTCGTCACCCCGCCGATGTCTTCCCAGCCCGCGAATTCCTCGTAGATGGGCTCGCACCGGGAGAGAACCTTGAGGCTGTGCGGGAAGACGTCGAGGCGTTGCCCGTCGTACCGGTACCCGACGCAGACCCGGACCTTCTCCAGGCCTGAGAGCGTGTCCAGGCGAGTCAGGGCCAGGTAGCCGAGCCCGCTCGTCCGGCGCGACACCGCTACCACGACGAGGTCCAGCCAGCCCACGCGCCGCGGCCGGCCGGTGGTGGTCCCGTACTCGTGCCCGCGCTCGCGGATGAAGGACCCCACCTCGTCCATGAGTTCGGTCGGGAAGGGCCCGTCGCCGACCCGCGTCGTGTAGCCCTTGACCACCCCGACAACCCTGTCGATGAGGGTCGGGCCGATGCCCGCGCCGATGCAGGCGCCCCCGGCGACCGGGTGGGAGGAGGTCACGTACGGGTAAGTGCCGTGGTCGAGGTCGAGCATGGTTCCCTGAGCCCCTTCGAAGAGCACGTTCTTCCCGCTCCGGACGGCGTCCTCGATGAGGGGGGCCGTGTCGGTCACGAAGGGGCGGAGGCGCCGGCCATAGGTCCGGTAAGTGTCGAGCATGGTCTCGTAGTCGCGCTCGGCGAAGCCGGCGTCGTCGTAGACCCGGCGCAGCAGGTTGTTTTTTGTGTCGAGATTGCGACGGAGGAGTTCCGGGAAGGCCTCTTCGTCGAGGAGGTCGATGACCCGGATGCCGATGCGGGCCGACTTATCCTGGTAGGCCGGGCCGATGCCGAGCTTGGTCGTGCCGATGCGAGCGTCGCCCTTCTGTTTCTCCTCGTGAGCGTCCTGGACGATGTGGTAGGGGAAGATGAGGTGGGCGCACTCGCTGATACGGAGCGGGGCCAGGTCTATTCCCTGACCCTCGAGGTAAGCCATTTCCCGGGTCAGGACGGCGGGGTCGAGAACCACGCCGTTGCCGATGATGGAGAGCTTCCCGTAGAAGATGCCTGACGGCACAAGGTGCATTTTGTGTTCATGACCATCAACGACGACCGTGTGCCCGGCGTTGTTGCCTCCCTGGTAGCGGACGACGGCGTCGGCCTTGCCCGCCAGGAAGTCGACGATCTTGCCTTTGCCCTCGTCTCCCCACTGGCCTCCGACAACGATGGTGGCGCCCATTTGGCCCTCTCCCCTTCCGGCCGCCGCGATGGCGACCGCTACCCCCGGCCCTCGCGGGCCAGGATCTCTTTGGCCACCAGGAGCCCGGAAGCCGACGCCTGAACCAGCCCGCGCGTCACGCCGGCACCGTCGCCGACGGCGAAGAAGTTGCCGACCTTCGTCTCCAGCACCGGACTGAGTTCCGGCCGGCTCGAGTAGAACTTGACCTCGACCCCGTAGAGCAGCGTGTGTCGTGAGTTGACGCCAGGCATCACCTTGTCCAAGGCCTCGAGCATCTCCAGGATGGACCGGAGGTGCCGGTAGGGCAGGACGAGGCTCAGGTCTCCCGGGACGGCCTGCGCGAGGGTCGGCTGGAACATACTCTTGGCCAGGCGCTTGGCGGTCGAGCGCCGCCCGGCCTGGAGGTCGCCGAGGCGCTGGACGATGACCCCGCCGCCCAGCAAGTTGGCCAAGCCCGCGATGGAGCGCCCGTAAGCGATGGGCTCCCGGAAGGGTTCGGTGAACGTCTTCGAGACAAGGAGAGCGAAGTTCGTGAGTTCGGTCTTGCGCGTGGCCCAGCTGTGGCCGTTCACGGTCAGCAGACCGTCGGAGTTCTCGGCCACGACCTCGCCGTAGGGGTTGACGCAGAACGTGCGGACCTGGTCGTCGAAGGTCTTGGAGTAGTAGATGAGCTTCGGCTCGTAGAGGTGGTCGGTGAAGCTCTCCATGACCACGGCCGGGAGTTCAACCCGGACGCCGATGTCCACGGGGTTGTTGGTGAGGGGCAGGCCCAGGCGCTGGAGTTCGGAGACGAACCAACTCGCCCCCTCGCGGCCCGGGCCGCAAATGAGATATCGGGTCCGGATGACCGTGCCGTCGGCTAGCCGCACTCCGGTGAGGCGGGCCGGAGCGGGGGAGCCGGCGGGCCTGGCGGTCTCCGGTTCGACCACGATTTCCACGGCCTCGGAGCGAGTGCGGACTTCGATGCGGGAGACAAGCTCGTCCCGCATGCGCCGCAGGATCTCGGCGCAGCGCTCCGTGCCCAGGTGCCGGATCCGGCTCGGAACCAGAATCATGTCGGCCGTGGCTGCCTGCCTCTGGAGGTTGCGGAAAACCCGTTCCTCGGGAGCGAAGACGGTTTCCGTGGCTCCGAAGCGGAGGTAGGTGGAGTCGACTTCAGCGATGAGCTCGGCCAGGGCCTTCTCGCCGACGTACTCTTGGAGTTTGCCGCCGATGGCCGTGGTCAGGGTCAGCTTGCCGTCACTGTACGCGCCGGCCCCGCCCCAGCCGCAGAGGAGCAGGCAGGGTCGGCACTGGTCGCAGCCGGTCTGGCGCGTCTGCATGGGGCAGGTGCGCCGGTCGATGTCCGGGCCCTTCTCGACGATGACGACGCGAAGGCCTTTCTCCTGGAGGGCGAGGGCGGCGAAGATGCCGGCCGGACCGGCGCCGATGATGACCACATC
>CALMHV010000164.1 GCA_937863905.1 uncultured Bacillota bacterium | reverse complement strand
CAGGTGCTTTCCATTCGCACCTTGAGGAGAACCGCCCCGGAGTCCGGGTCAAACGCGTACCAGTCTGACCGGCACTGCTCGTAGGGAGCTCCGCCGACGAAGGCTGTCTGCCACACGGGAGACAGGACGGCGCCTCCGGCCTGACTTGGTCCGGCGACCACGGTGACGGTCCGGGGCTCCCACGAAGGAGTCTCCGAGTACCCCTCCCCGGCATCGACTTCCTTCGGACCGCTCCCCGCGCGCACGACGACGACCTTCCCTCGAACTCGCGTCAGCGGGACGATGGGCCCCGCGTCCAGGGGGAGCGAGCCCAAGACGCCGCGATCGTCGGGCAGAACAAAGACCTGTCCTGGACCCACCGGCACGGCGGGAACAGACAAGCCGGGCGGGTACGCCAGCGCGACGGGAAACCCCGCAAGATACGTTTCGGCGAGGAGGCTGCCGTTGAGGTAGACCCTCCCCTCGCGCAACTCGACGGTGTCACCCGGAAGCCCTATCACGCGTCCCAGGCAGGCGTTCGTGCCGCCAATCCCGAGAGTCGCGCCGAAGGCCGTATCGAGAACGAACCTGGGCGACTCGTCGAAGCCCGAAGCGCTGAAAGCCACGAGGTCGCCGCGGGACGGGAGATGCCTGGCCGAGAAGCGGTAGGCCGCGAAGTCGACACTCACGAGAGATTGACCACGCCCCAGGACCGCGAACTCATCCCACACGTCGTCGGCGACCCAGCGCGCCACCGGGGTATGGACGAGCCCGCCGGCCAGGAGACCGAAGACCGCGATGATCACCAGGGCCTTCGCGGTGCCGACGGCGAAAACCTGACGCACGGCCACGAGGCCCAGCGTCACGGTCCACGCGACAAGCGCCAGTGACGCCGCGAGAGGAAGGACATAGCTGAAACCGGGCATGACGCCCGGCGGGACAGCGGCCATGGCCGTTATGAAGACTGAGCCGCGAGCGAGGAGCGCGGCGGCCAGGACACCCGCGAAAAGCACGGGTAGATTGACCCAGCCCAGAACCGACCAGCACCTCCGGAAGGCCGCGTGCCAGGTGAGCCCGGTCTCCCGCCCCGAGACGACCGTCCCGACCAGGGCCAGCATCGCGGCCGACCCTGCGTAGTAGACGGGAAGCAGGGCCAGGAACACGAGGGCGAAGCCGGTCAGGTTCGGCGTCCTCCCCGTCCAGTCAAGCACGCAAATGGCGATGGCCTGGAGGGGATCGGGGGAGTGACTGATGAGACCACTCACGCTCGCCAGGACCACCGGGGCCAGCCAACTCCCTCCCTCCGCCAGACGGTAGAAGGCCTTGGCCGGCGACAAGATGACCTGCAGGACCGGGGCGCAAGCGTCAGCGAACTTCCGCAGGGCGACCGCGGCGATTGTGGGCTCAGGATAACCTGCCAAGCGGTCCACCTCCCGGGAACCCCGCGGCCGGGACGGGGTGAAGCCGTGGCCGCGGTTTCGACCGTGCCGCACCGGCCCGGCAATCGCCCTCGGCCAGGGGCTCCACCACCGAGACGTCCTCGACCCCCGGCTCCCCGGGCCGCGGATGCCCTTCGCCTCGGAGAAGCTGGGAGAGCCGCCGCACGACCCTCAGTTCTACACGGCAGGTCGGACAGCGAAAGAGATGCTCCATGTACCGGCGCGACTCGGCCGGGTCGAGTTCTCCATCGTACAGCGGTCCGGCTAGGCAGGCCAAGGGGCAAGAACGCTGATCCTTTGGCTTCATCGTTCCTCTCCTCCTCTCCCAGTCTCGACGGGCAAGAGCGCTCGCTCGGCGCGGGGCGCGTCCCGAGACCCCGCCCCGTGTTCGGGCAGCGGGCGGAGTTCGAGTTCCAGGTAGGGCGCCAGCGAGCGCCGCAGGCGCCGGCGGGCGAGGTGCAACCGAGACATCACCGTGCCTATCGGGCAGAAAACGGTCTCGGCAATCTCCCGGTACTTGAGACCGCCGTATTCTCGGAGGATGACGACCTCCCGCAAGGCGGGCGGGAGGTCGGCGACCGCCGTGCGGACGGCGGCCGCAATCTCGCGCCGGAGCGCGATGTTCTCGGGTTCGGAGGTCTCGGTC
>CALMHV010000163.1 GCA_937863905.1 uncultured Bacillota bacterium | reverse complement strand
TTCGGGGTTCCCGGCTTCGTTCCCCGGGGCGATCTCCGGCCCGGCGCCGGGTCGCCGGCGGGCCGGCCGCCAGGGCTTGGCTGCGGCCCAACCATCGAGTCGAAGGCCTGGCAGTACATCATCTTGGCCTCTTCGACCATGACCTCGTGACGGTCCAGCCTTCCCGCCAGGTTCTCCAGGCGTTCCTGAGCCTCCCAGACGACCTCTTCTCCTCCGGGGATACCCGCCGCCATTCGGGCCAGGCCGGTTAGACCGCTCGAAACCGACGCCCGCGCCCGGGCGTGGTCGCCGGCGTCGTAGGCGCCGCTCGCCAGGCGTGTGGCTTGGGCCTCCAGGAGGCGGGCCACTTCGGCCATGAGGTCCGCATCGACCGGAAGGGTCTCCAGTTCGCCTGAGCTCACCATCGGTAAGCTGAGCGTGGCCGTGGCCCGGCGCGCCTTCTTGTTCTCATCGTCCCAGCGGCAGACGACCCGGACGGGCAGGCTCTCGCCGGTGAACCCGGCGGTCGGGGCGAGCTCGAAGACGATGTTCCTCGACCCCACCAGGTCGCCCGCGTAGACGACCGAACCATCCGGCCCCGCTTCCTGACGGAAGAGGTTGAGGTTCTCACCGATGGCGGCGAGGGGCCCGGCGGACATCTCGAGGGTGACGCGGCGGGCCATCGTGGAGGCGGCGCTGTGAAGCTCGCCGAGCACGATCTCGGTAAGGCGGCAGGTGTCGGCGATGTGGTAGAAACGGCCGCCGCCGCACTGGGCCAAGGTACCCATGATCTCGGCGCCGTAGTCCAGGCCCACGCCGATGGTCGAGACGGTGATGCCCCGGCGGTGGGCGCTCAGGGCGAAGTCGGCCATGCCGCCCGGGGAGGTGATGCCCACGTTGGCCAGCCCGTCGCTCAGCAGGACGATCTTGCAGTTGTGCGTGGCGGGCAGGCCCGGTCCGAACTGCCGTTCGCCGAGGACCATCCCTTCGTAGAGGTTCGTCGAATCCTCGGGCCGGAAGCCGGAGATGGCCCGGTGCAGGAGTTCACGGCTCCAGACGTTGACCAGGGTCATCGGCACTTCCACCCGCCCCGTCCCGCTGAAGCTCACCAGGGCGACGTAGTCTCCGTCGCGGATGTTGTCTACCAACTCGTGGGCCGCCGCCTTCACCCCGTCCATCTTGGTCCGGCCGAAGGTCAGAGGCAGGTGGGACCCGAAAGGCGGCACATCGCGGTCCCAACCGCCGGCCGGCCCGCCCATGCTGCCGCTCCGGTCGAAGACCGGGCACAGGGCCACCGGCTTCCGTTCGGTCGAGGGGCCGGCGTCGCGGGGGCCCGGGTCGAGCCTGACTTCGATGTAGACCGGCCCGCCCTCGCGAGCCACACCTCGGCGCGTGCTGCGCAGAGATATCTTCATTCCCTATTCCCCCCGTCTGGTCGCGGCTCCGGCGTCGGCCCGGGCCTCTTGATGTGGCTGAGCGAGACGTCCAGAAGCTTCGCGACCAGGTCCCGCGGCGCGTCCGGCCCGACATGCAGGGTCACCCCGGGGGCCAGGTTGATGGTCACCCCGCGGGAGGGGGGAGGGGAGGCGGTTGGGGCCGCCCCCTCCCGGCGCCTCGGGGCCGAGGGCGGCGGACCCACCAGAGAGTCGCGCAGAATCAGAGGCCGGCTCTCGGCGACCATGTGGGCCGCGAGGAATTCGGCTCGGGGCAGAGCGTTCACCAACTCGCGAGCCGTGGGTCCGACGGCGCGGGCCACCTCGCGGAGGGCCTCTTCGGACAAACCTCTGAGCATCGTGGCCACCTCGGCCAGGGTCGGCCGGTCGGGGGCCCGTTGCAGGGCCAGGGCCGCCGAGAGTTCGAGGAAGTGACGGTCCGTGAAGCGGGGCTGGCTCCCGGACGCCTCGAGCGGCGATAAGATGCCGGCCTGCCGGTAGAAGTAGATGGTCCGCGGGCTCACGTCGGCGCCCAGCTCGCGCCGGGCCTTCTCCGCCAGTTCCTCCGCGGTGTACGCCTCCATGGGACCACTCCGTTCGCAGGGCGCTGTTAACACTCCGCTGTCAGTATAGGCGGGACGGCGGGCGGAGTCAAGACCTGTCGAAACAAGGCGTGGCCCGCTGCCCACTCCCTCCGCTGTGGTA
>CALMHV010000162.1 GCA_937863905.1 uncultured Bacillota bacterium | reverse complement strand
GGCCTCTATCGCCTTCGTAAGAGTAACACAGATTCGGGGTCTCGGGGCATCAGGCGGGGGTCGCCGTCCTTAGGCCGGCAACAGGTCCACGTGGCGCTTGGTCATGTCCACCCGGGCCACTTGGACCCTCATCATCCCTCCGAGCTTCGGCGCCGTCCGACCCAGTTCCCGGGCCGGGACGAGACCCTCCACTCCGTTCGCGAGGCGCACGAAAACACCGAAATCGAAGACATCGACGATCTCACCCTCCTCCACCCAGCCCAGACACGCCCGGGCGAGTTCCGTTCGGGCCAGGCGCAGGGTCTCGGCCTCGGCCTTCTCGGCCGCCCGCTCGGAACGCGAGTTGGCCGCCGCCAGCGCCGCCGTCGGGACGAGCCCGCGGTTGTCGGCGTCGCGCGCGGTACCGGCGAGGACAGCCCCCAACTGGCGGTGGACGGTCAGGTCCGGGTAGCGGCGGATGGGTGAGGTGAAGTGCAGGTAGTTCGGCGAGGCGAGCGCGAAGTGCCCAAGGGGCTCCACGCTGTACTTGGCCAGGGGCAGGGCCCGGAGCAAGGCTTTCTGGACCACGCCCTCCTCCGGGCGGCCGCGCGCGGCCTTAAGGATGGCCTGGAGGTCGGCCGGACGCGGACGGCGGTCAGAGGGCACGCGGTAGCCCAGCGGGGCCAGTTGCTCGCGCAGGGCGACCAGGTCGTCGTGGAACGGCTCCTCATGGGCCCGGCTGATGAAGGGCAGGCCGGCCCAGAGCAGGTGGTCGGCCACCGTCTCGTTGGCGAGGATCATGAACTCCTCGATGAGTTGGGTGGCCGGGTTGCGGGGGCGCCGGACGATGGCCACCGGGTGGCCCTGCCCGTCGAGTTCGGCCTTCTCCTCGGGGAAGTCGAAGTCCAAGCTGCCGCGGTCCATGCGGCGGCGCCGCAGGCAGGCGGCGAGCCGACCCATCTCGACCAGGACGCCGGCGACACCGACCGGAAGGGCCGGGCCGCTCGCGCCCTCGCCCTGTTCCAGCACTACCGCTACCTCGTCATAGGTCAGCCTGGCCACCGTCCGGATGACCGACCGCCGGAGTTCGTGGGCCACGACGCGCCCGCCGGCGTCGACATCCATGAACACGCTGAGCGTCAGGCGGTCCACGCCGGGGTGAAGGCTGGCGATGCCGTTGGACAGCCGGGGCGGGAACATGGGCAAGACGCGGTCCACGAGGTAGACGCTGGTGCCGCGTTCCCGGGCCTCTTTGTCCAGGGTGGAGCCGGGTGGCACGTAGCGGGCCACGTCGGCGATGTGGACGCCCAGACGCCAGGCGGCGGGGTTCTTGTCCGAGCGACCTTTGCGGGCGGCGCCGGCGGCCGGCGGACCGTCCGGCCGCGATAGCGAGACGGCGTCGTCGAGGTCGCGCGCGTCGGCGTCGTCGATGGTGAAGACGACCTCCCCGGTGAGGTCGAGGCGCCCTTCGCGCTCGGCCGGGGCGACCTCGCGCGGTAGCCGCTCCGCTTCGGCGAGGACCTCCTCGGGGAAGGTCTCGCGCAGGCCGTAGGAGCGGATGATGGCCAGGGTCTCCGCGTCCGGGTCTCCCGAGGTTCCGAGCCGCTCGACGATCGACCCGGCGGGCTCGGGTCGCCCGGGGCGGGGGAAGGTGGCGACGGCGACAACGACCTTCTCCCCGGCCGAGGCCCCGAGGTCGGCCCCGCGCACGGCGACGGCCGGAAGCCGTCGGTCGTCCGGGTCGACCCACCGGTCGCGCCCGGATTGCCGGAGCGTCCCGACCACGGTCGGGTTGGCACGCTCGAGCACGCGGATGACCTCTCCGGAGGGCGGATCGTCGGGGGCCGAGGAGGTGGACCCGCTCGCCAGGCGCTTCTGACGGCGCAAGCGGCGCGCGACGACGGTGTCGCCGTGCATGGCCCCGGAAGCGGCGAGCCTGTCGGGGCTCACGGCGAGGACGGGCCGGCGGCTCCCGTCGGCGATGACCACCGCCCGGCCATCCCGGCGGACGGCCAGGCGGCCGGTCGTCTCGTTGGAACTCGGGTTGACGGGACGCTCGCCCAAGTCTACAGCCCCAGTTCCGCGCTGATGCCCTGCATGGCCTCGAGCCCCAGGGCGACAAACTCCTCGAGATCGAGGCCCAGTTCGGCTTTGGCGGCCAGCATCGGCTCGCGCCTGGCGCCTCGGGCGAAAGCCTTCTCACCGAAGCGATTCATGATGAACTTGGCGTCGATGGCCCCGAGCTTCTTGGCCGGGTTGATAAGAGCGGCGGCGACGATGAGCCCGGTAAGGGGGTCGGAAGCGTGAAGGGCCTTCGCCATCAGGGTCGGCCGGGGAAGACCGTGGTGGTCGTTGTGGGCCTTCACGGCCTCGACGATCTCCGGGGCCAACCCGGCGGTCTCGAGCATCTCTCCCCCGACAAGGCTGTGCCGGTCCGGGCTGTCCTTGGTCGTCTCGTAGTCGATGTCGTGGAGGAGGCCGGCCAGGCCCCACTTGTCCGCGTCCTCGCCGAAGCGGGCGGCGAGCCGCCGCATCACGGCCTCCACCGCGAGGATGTGTTTTCTGAGGTTGGAGGTCCGCACGTTTTCGAGCATGAATTCCAATGCTTGCTGCCGGTTCAAACGTATCCCTCCCGCACCATCCTTTCCCCGGGAGGGCCGGTCAAACCTTCCGGACCCGCGGCGTGGGCGACCGGTCGCCAAAGCAAAGAGCCGTCCCGCAGGACGGCTCGACGGCCCCGACGCTCCGAGGCT
>CALMHV010000161.1 GCA_937863905.1 uncultured Bacillota bacterium | reverse complement strand
GCCACCAGGGCCGGCAAGGCCAGCCGGCCGATCCCGAGGAACCCGACGGCAGCGCCCAGGGAGCGGGCCGCCCAGCCCACCGAGGGTACGGTGTCGACGTAGAGGATGTCGGAGGTGTCCACTCCGAGACGGGCGCCGACCTCGCGCACGACCCTTTCCAGCACGTCGAAGCGGGCCCGGTGGGCCAGGAAGTGGATGTCGTGGCCCTCCCCGTCCCGGCCCAGCCAGACGAGGCGTCCCGGCGTCCCGCTGGCCACGGCCCACACCTCCGGCACCGCCAGAATCTCCCTCGCCGGGGGCACCCGGTCCTCCGGGAGAAGGCCGCTGTGGATGGCCGCCGCGACCGCGGCGGAGACGGCGCCCGCGTGTCCGTGGTAGATGACGATCACGCCTCGGCGCCTCAGTGGCTCACCAGGATATAGGTCCCGTTCTCGAGGTCGTGGACCTGCGCGGCCAGGATGCGGCTGAGGTAGGTCGCGACCTTCTCGCGTTCCTCGTCTCCTGAGGTCACGAAGACCGGCGCTCCACCGCCCTGGACCTTGTCCGGCTTGAGCGTCACGATGGCTAGAATCTTCTCTTCCGGCACTCCGGCACCACCCCGCAATCCTAGTCCGCCGCCCGCCTCCCGGGCCTGGTGGCCAGGGGGCGCGTCCGGGCCCCTTCGATGACCGGCACCGCCCGCACCGCAGCCAGGAGAGGTCCGGCGTCGGGTTCGATGGGACAGATGGCCAGAGCGGCGCGCCCCGTGTCCAGGTGCAGGCGGACCAGAGGCGTGTATTCCGGCGAGTCCCGGTCCTTCCGCACGCCCAGGATGGATGCGGCGTCGTGGGCGATGGCCTGTCTCTGGCCGAGGTTCGCCAGGGTCGCCCTGGCGTCGTCATCCTTGGGCTCGATGACGACCCCGAGCCCGTGCCTACGGTAATCCTCGCGTGCTTTCACGAGGCCTATCTCCTCGATGTTGATGTCGTCCACCCAAAGCACGGTGTCCTCAAAGTGCAAATCGCCCAGACGGATACGGCACACGGATCCGAGGGTTACCCGGTCGAGGCCTCGCCGCCCGGCGAGGATGACCGCCGTCCCGGCCAAGACGCCCCCCGCAGGCGCCATCCACACCAGCCCTCGCGGCTCCGCCCAGGGCCAAAGAGCGAGCGTGACGAGGCTGGCCGTCAGGGCCGTGAAGATGGTGAGGTAGTTGCGGGCCTCAAAGACTTTCGCGATGTCCTCGATGTAGGCCGCCCCGCGCCGGACGAGTTCGGTCTCCTCCATCTTCTCAAGCGTCTTCCGCTCCAGGTCGCGGACCTCGCGGAACTGCTGGGCCACCAGGAGGAGGAAGGTGACTGCGGTTATCTCTCGGAGCATGAGGGCCGGAATGACCACCGCCCCGGCGAAAGCGGCCACCACGCCCAGAGCCAGGTGGCTCGCGTACCCGTGCGGATAGCTGGGATATTGCCGGTAGTCCGTGCGCAGCATGGCCAGCCGGGCCAGCGTACCCAGCCCGACGCCGGTCAGGATGGCTGCCCAGAACTCCGTCCCCGGAAGGCCCGCACCCCCTACGCCCATGGCTGGCGCCCAGGCCTAGCGGCGCCGGGGCCCGCCGCCGCGGCGGCGCCGCCCCAGGTACCCGGCGAACTCCTCGCCCAGGCTGCGCAGCTTCCGCCAGGCCTCCCGCCAACTGCCGCCGGTGGCGACGTAGAGCCATAGCCCGCCACCCACCACGACGATGATGGCGATGATACCGACGGCCCGCCAGGCCCCCACGCCCTGCCCGGCCCCTCCGACGCCGAGCACGTTCGGAACGACCCCGGCCAAGGCGGTCACGCCGCTCTCAGCTTCCTGGCGCCGGTTGGTGTGCGCCCCCACTTCCAGGAGGAGAGCCCGGCTGGAAAGGTCCTGGTTGAAGTCGCCCCCCGTCTTGAGAATGCCGCGGATGAGTCCGGGATGGGACGAGTCGGCCGAGGCCTTGAGGGCTTCGGCGAAGGCCAGGTTCGAGTCTGCCTGGGGGTTCTCGCGGCCGATGACAATCATGATCTGGGTCACCTGTTTGCCGTCGACCTTCCGGGCGTAGGCCTCGGGAGGCGCGGCGTCGCGGTGGACGTCGAAGATGGCCGCCGACCCGCGAAGGACTTCGGTCGCCGTCCGCCGCGACCTCTCGTACGCGCCCGCGTCGTGGGGCAGGTGGCTGGCCAGGCTGTGGTTGACCCGGAGACCCGACTTCTCCAGGCCGGAACTGAAGGCGTCACCGACCCGGTACACGCCCCCCTGACCGTTGGGGTCGCTTTCGGCCCCTTCGCTCGGCACATAGGACTCGTCGTTGTGGGTGTGGTAGATGCCGACCTGGGACGACTGTCCGTTCGCAGCCAGCGGGATGCCGGCCAGGCTGAGCTGGAACTCCTGGACGGCCGAAGAGAGGTCCACCCGCCGCACGAACACGGCCACCGCTGTCGTTGGACCGGTGATCTTGTCCACGCGCCAGAGGACGTTGCCTTCATCGAGATACTCGTCTCCGAGGCCCAGGCCAAAGCCGGTCTGGCAGATGATGTTCCCATCTCCGTCGTACAGGGTCATGACCTTCAGGCCGGGCAACTCGCCGCCCGCGCCCGCCACCGGGGACGCCGCGGCCAGAAGGGCCACGACCAGGCTCGCCGCCAGCAGGCTCGCCAGGAGGAACCTGCCTGCGCGGGGTCGGGGGGGCCTAGGCACCGGTACCCCCGCCCTTCGTCCCGCGGGACTTCGGCCCGCGGGAACCTCCGGTCGGACGCGGGATGGCGGAGAGGTCGACTCCGGTGCCCGGCGCCTGGCTGGCTCCGGGTTCGGTCCGGCTGCGTCTTCCGGCGCGATGCGAGTCCCGCGAGCCGGAGGTCCGCCCGCTGCCACCGCCGACCCCGAAAGCGGCCAGGAAGCTCTCACC
>CALMHV010000160.1 GCA_937863905.1 uncultured Bacillota bacterium | reverse complement strand
GCCATAGTCTTCGACCGAAGCGGGCGCCCGCTGGCCAAGGCTCAGAAGGACCTCCGCCAAATCTACCCGCAGCCCGGCTGGGTCGAGCACGACCCGGACGAGATCTGGGGAACGCAGTTAGAAGTGGCGCGGCTGGCCCTCCACGAGGCCGGTCTCGGCGCCGGCGACGTGGCCGCCATCGGCCTCACCAACCAGCGCGAGACCACCATCGTCTGGGACCGCAAGACCGGCCGCCCGCTCCACAACGCCATCGTCTGGCAGTGCCGCCGGACAGCCTCGCTCTGCGACCGCCTGCGGGCCGAAGGCCTGTCCGACTCTGTGCGCGAGAGGACCGGCCTGGTCATCGATGCCTACTTCTCGGCCACCAAGGTGCGCTGGCTTCTGGACAACGTTCCCGGTCTCGCGGCCAAGGCGGGGCGGGGCGAGGTCGCCTTCGGCACCGTCGACTCCTGGCTCATCTGGAACCTCACGGGCGGCAAGGTCCACGCCACCGATTTCTCCAACGCTTCGCGAACGATGCTGCTAAATCTTAAGACGCTCGACTGGGACGGCGAACTGCTGGCCGCTCTGGGCGTGCCCCGAGGCATCCTCCCCCGGGTGCAGGCCTCCAGCGGCCACTTCGGGACCACCGTTCCCTCGCTCTTCGGCCGGTCCATCCCCATCACGGCCGCCGCCGGCGACCAGCAGGCGGCCCTGTTCGGCCAGGCCTGCTTCGAGGCGGGGATGGGCAAGAACACCTACGGGACAGGCTGCTTCCTGCTTCTGAATACGGGGGCGCGGCCGGTCTACTCGGAGCGCGGTCTCCTGACCACGGTGGCCTGGGGCCTGCCCGACGGCGTGACCTACGCCCTCGAGGGCAGTATCTTCGTGGCGGGAGCCGCCGTCCAGTGGTTGCGCGACGGGCTCGGCATCATCGCCTCGTCGGGCGAGACGGAGGCTCTCGCGGCCTCCGTCCCAGACACGGGCGGGGTCTATCTCGTGCCGGCCTTCGTCGGCCTGGGGGCCCCGTACTGGGACGCCTACGCGCGCGGGCTCATCATTGGCCTCACCCGGGGCACCGGCCGGGCCCACCTCGTCCGGGCGGCCCTCGAAGCCATCGCCTACCAGACGCGCGACGTGCTCGAGGCCATGGTCGCCGAGGCGCGAGTCGACCTCAAGATCCTGCGCGTCGATGGCGGGGCTTCCGTCAACGATTTCCTGATGCAGTTCCAGGCGGACACCTTGAACGTCCCGGTGGAGCGGCCGGTGGTCACGGAGACCACCGCCCTGGGCGCGGCCTACCTGGCCGGGCTGGCGGTCGGATTCTGGACCGACCAGCGCGAGATCGCCGGCCTGTGGGCCAGGGACGTCGTCTTCCGCCCGGAGATGGACGAGGCGACCCGCGGTCGCCTGTACCAGGGATGGCAAAGGGCCGTCTCGCGGGCCCGCGCCTGGGCCGAACCCAGCCCGGCCCCCTGACCCGGGCGGCGGCCGGCGAGCCCGTCCTTCCACCTACTGGCTTTGGCGGGGCGGGAGGAAGCCGAACGGCCTGCGAGAAGCCCCATTCAGCGCGGGAAGCCCTCGTCCGAGGCCGTCGCGCGAAGCCCCCGCCCGGACAGAAGGCAGGACCGTCCGTATGGAACCTGTTGAGCGTCCCAAGGTCCCCGCTTCCGCCGGTCGGGCGGAACGGAAGCTCCTCCGGCAGGCTTCCCGGAGCCCCAAGACCGCCGCCCGCCGTTCCTCCCAGCCGGGCGGGATTCGCTGGCTGTCCTCGTCGGACACCCTCCTCGACCATGCCGACGTGGTCATCATCGGGGGCGGGATCACCGGCGTCGGGCTTCTCTGGGACCTCACGCTGCGCGGTTTCGACGTCATCCTCCTTGAACAGGCCGGACTCGGCTCCGGCACGAGCGGCGCCTTCCACGGACTCCTGCACAGCGGCGCCCGGTATGCCGGCAGCGAGCCGCGCACGGCCGCGAAGTGCCTGGCCGAGAATCGAATCCTCAAATCCATCGCCAGACCGTTCATTAGCGATACCGGCGGGCTCTTCGTCCGCCTTCCCGAAGACGACGCCTCCTGGGAGAAGACCTGGCTGGCCGGTTGCCGTGCCGCGGGCCTGCGGCCGGAGAAGGTCGCCCTCGACGATCTCCGCGAGGCCGAACCGAACCTCTCGCCCGACATACTCGCCGCCTACCGTGTGCCCGACGCGGCTATCGACGGCTTCGGGCTCCTCTGGTCGCTCCTGTGGCTCTCGGCCGACGCGGGCGCCCGCGTCTTCTTCCGGGCTCGCGTGACCGGCTTCCTCACCGATGAGGCCGGCGTGCGCGGGGTGAGGGTTGTGGGTCTGGACGGCCCCGAAGAGGCACCCGGAGCGGCTGGGGCCGGAGGCCGCCGTCCGGCCCTTGAGCCCGGTGAGATCGTCGCCCCGGTGGTCGTCAACGCCACCGGGCCTTGGGCCAAGGATACGGCCGCCCTGGCCGGTCCGGCGGCGGCCGCCGCCGTTCCCGTGGAGCGCAACAAGGGCAGCCTGCTCATCTTCGCCGAGCGCGTCGTGTCCTCGGTGGTGAACCGCCTCCGCCCGCCGGGCGATGGCGACATCCTGGTGCCGCATGGCCCGGTGACCATCGCCGGGACGACGTCCGCGCCGGTTTTCGGGGCGGGGCGCCCGGGGCCGACACCACAGGAGATAGAACTCATCCTGACCCAAGGCCGGGCCGTTCTGCCCGCTCTGGACGCCGTTCCGCCGCTCCGCGCCTACGCCGGCCTGCGCCCGCTCCTGACGGGCCAGGGCGAGCCGTCCGTCGGCCGGGGCGCCGGGCGCGACTTTCTCCTCGTGGACCATGGCCGGGACGGGAAGTTGGCCGGGCTCGTCACCGTGGCCGGAGGCAAGTTCACGACCTTCCGGGCCATGGCCGAGGAAACGGGGAATCTTGTCGCCGAACTCCTGGGCAAGCCCGCGGCCTGCCGAACCGCCGAGGTCGGTATCCGGCGGCTCCGGCTCCAACCCGATGCCTCGGGCCTGGTGGCTACGCCGGAACCGGCGGCCAAGGCCGGACGGGCGGCCGGGGTCCCGGAAAGGGACCTCGCCGGCGCCTTCGCCTGTGAATGCGAACTAGTGGACCTGGCGCATCTTCTGTCCCTTCTCGACTCCGGCCTGGAGCTCTCCGACGCGCGTCGTCTCACCCGGCTCGGCATGGGCAGCTGCCAGGGAGCCTTCTGCGCCAATCGCCTCGCCGGGGCGATGTGGCAGGCGGGGTGGCCCGGCACGCGCCGGCGACCCCATCCCGATGAAGGAGCCATCGCGGCCGAACTGGCCGCTTTCCGCCGGGCCAGGACGGCCGGCCTGCGGGCCGTGGAGTGGGGGAACCAGGCCCGGCTGGGCGTGCTCGCCCAAGCCCTCAACCAGCTCACCCTCGGGGAAGCGGACGAGGCCGGGAAGGGGGCGACCCGGCGGTGAGGACGCTCCAGTATGACGTTGTCGTCATCGGCGCCGGTCTCGCCGGCCTCGTGGCCGCGGCCCGGGCCTCGTCGG
>CALMHV010000159.1 GCA_937863905.1 uncultured Bacillota bacterium | reverse complement strand
CGCCGGGTTGCGCATCCGGCAAGTCTCCCCGGTGTACCCGCGCAACACGATTTCGTCGCCCTCGCGGGCCAGGAAGTTCTGCGGGGCCACCTGGACCTTCCCCAGGGGCGAGTCGACGACGAACGTCGGCACGCAGAAACCGCTGGTGAAGCCGCGCAGATTCTGAATGAGTTCCAGCCCGCGCTCGACCGGGGTCCAGAAGTGGCTCGTGCCCTGGACCGTGTCGCACTGGTAGAGGTAGTAGGGACGCACGCGTATTAGGGCCAGCCCGTGGTAGAGCTTCTTCAGGGTCTCCAAGTCATCGTTGACTCCGCGCAGCAACACGGTCTGGCTGCCGAGGGGGATGCCGGCCCGCGAGAGCCGGTCGCAGGCCTCGGCCACCTCGGGCGTGATCTCCTTCGGATGGTTGAAGTGAATGTTCATCCAGAGCGGGTGGTACCGCTCCAACATCTCGCACAGTTCCGGGGTGATGCGCTGCGGCATGGTCACCGGCACCCGCGTCCCGATGCGGAGCACCTCGACGTGCGGGATGGCCCGCAGTTCGCGGAGGATATGCTCCAGCCAGGCGTCCCCGCCGACCAGGGGATCGCCCCCGGTCACCAGGACGTCGCGGATCTCCTCGTGCTGCCGAAGGTAATCCACGCAGGCCGCGAGTTGCTTTGCGGTCATGGCCCGGTCGACTTGGCCGACCTGACGCCGCCGCGTGCAGTGCCGGCAGAACATGGCGCACTGCATCGTGACCATGATGATGACCCGGTCCGGGTACTTGTGAATCAGCCCGTGCACCGGGCTGTGGCTGTCCTCGGCCAGCGGGTCGCCCAAACCGGCCTGGGCCGGGCTGAGTTCGGCCGCCGACGGGATGACCTGCCGCCGGAGCGGACAGTCCGGGTCCTCCGGGTCCATGAGCGAAGCGAAGTACGGGGTCACCGCCCAGCGAAAACGGGCCCCCGCCGCTTCTATGTCGGTCTTCTCCTTCTCCGTGAGCCGGACGTATCGAGACAACTCCGCCGCGGTCTGGACGCGGTTAGCTAGTTGCCACTGCCAGCGACTCGCGGAGAGTTCTGTGACTCGGCACGCCATTTGGCCCACCTCCCGGCTGCGGTGTCGTCAGCCAAACCACACCGGATGAGACACTCATCCAGGATGGAGAGGATGAGGGCAGAGTAGTCCAGGCCTACGGCCCGTCCCTCCAGGGCCAGGAAACTCCACTCGCGGGACAGGCTAGGCAAGGGGTTGATCTCGAGAAAGGACGGCTCGCCGTCGATATCCAACTTGAAATCGACGCGAGCCACGTCGCGGCACTCGAAGACCTGCCAGACGGCCATGGCCAGGTCCTCGATGCGCTGCGTGAGAGCGTCGGGGACGGCGGCCGGGCACTCGGCGGTCTCCAGGTTGAGGTGTTTGACCTCGTAGGAATAGATGAACTCATTCGCCGGGTCGGCGCCGAGCGCGACCTCTGGGACGTCCTTCCCCGGGCGAACCGCCACTAGTGGCAGTGATCGAAGGCGGTGGCCGTTACCGAGTAACCCGATCGAGAACTCTCGGCCGGGTAGGTATTCCTCAACCAGGGCCGGTTGGTCGTAGGTCTGGTGGACCCACTCCACCATGGCTTCGAGTTCGGAAAGACTCGTCACCTTGGAGGAGAACCGGATGCCCTTCGAGGAGCCCTCGGCGTTCGGCTTGACGAACATGGGGAAACGGACGCCTCCGAGGTCCGCCGGAATGGCGGCTCCCGGGCTGACCTTGAAAGACCGTGCGGTGGGGAGGCCGGCCTGCGTCACGAGCAGCTTAGACCAGTGCTTGTCCAGGGCGCACCCCAGGGTCAGCGGGTCGGAACCCGTATAGGGGATGCCCAGGTACTCGAGCATGGCCGGCACAATCGACTCCCGGTTGCGGTCGCCCCAACCTTCAGCGAGGTTGAAGACGACATCGGGACGGGACCGTTCCAGGGCAGCAAAAAGACCCGCGTCGTAGGGGAGGTGAACCACGCGGTGCCCACCGGCTTCGAGGGCCTCCGCAATCTCCCGGATGGTTTGCGGGTCGTCGAAATCAGCAGCCTCATCCTCTACGTTGCCTCGTCCCCACGGTAAGTGGGTCTTGAGGTTGTAGGCTAGACCTACAGTCAAGGCCATTTGGCTTCAAATACCCTTCTTTCCACAAGGGATTGGGGTCATCTACTCGTGCCGTTGACCCCAGCGGCCGCTGCTGGTCCTTGGTTCTTAAGTTGTCGGCTACTCCGTTGCGTCCCCCCCTAACGGCTGCTATGACGGAGTCCGTTTAATTGCTCCTAATATAGTCGCGTCGGGGTGATGTGTCAACGATTTTTTCAAGGCTGGCAAACCGGGCGAATTCACTATTCTAGCTGGGGTTTTGACGACACCATTCCGGCCTCCGCAGCGTTTGTCCGCCAGCGGTCTGTTTCTGGCCGGATCGCCCGCGTCAGCGCGGCCCGTCCTCATATTCGGGGTGGCTTGGCTCATATAACTTCCGCGATAGACAAGTCTCGGCGGAAAGGCAGTGGACTACATGCCGGGCGCGCCCAACGCGAGCCGTAGGCCGCGGCTCACCCCCAGCTACGCCACTTCGGCCGGCCCGCGCCTCCGGACGCGGCGGTCGCGCCAAGGCCGCCTCATTGTCCGCGTGGCCGCGGCGGTGTGGGAATCGTCCTGGCTCGTGCGCCAGGCCCTCGTGGCTCTCGCCCTGTTCCTCGCGGTCTTCGGGATGCTCCGGGCGCCTCTGCCGGCGCTCGCCGGTCTCCAGAGTTCCGTCCACTACTACCTGACGACCGACTTCGACTTTCGGGGAGCGACGCAATACGTCACGTCGGCGAACTTGAAAGAGAAGCTCGTCGCAGGCTGGAGCATCTTCCCCGAACTCTGGGACCGCCTGACCGGTCGCGACCCGAGCCAGCCCTCGCCGGCCGACGCCTCGTTCCTCCTCCCCGTCACCGGCACCATCGCCTCCACGTACGGGTATCGCCCCGACCCCGTGACCGGCGAGGTCTCCTTCCACACGGGTATCGACATCATGGCGGCCGAGGGAACGCCCATCGTGGCCGCTCTGGACGGGATAGTCCTCAGCGTCGAGGAGTCGGCCACCTACGGGAAGGTCATTCAGATCGACCACGGCCAGGGCGTCATCACCCTCTACGCCCACGCGAAGGAGATCACCGCCAAGACCGGGGACCCGGTGAAGCAGGGCGATCCCATCGGCACCGTCGGCAAGACCGGGAACGCCACGGCCCCCCACTGCCATTTCGAGATCATCATCTCCGGGCAACCCGCCGACCCCCTCACGATGAAGGGCCTGGCCGGGTTATAATGCACTAGGCGCCTAGCGCGCACCCTCACCCCGACCCGGAGGCGGTGGCCCATCCCGCAGAGGATTTCTCGCCCTTTCAGTCCCGTGCCTGAGGACGTTCTTCTTCGGGTGTCCCGTCCCGCGCGCTACCTCGACGGCGAGCCGAACGCCATCCACAAGGAGCACCGGGAAGGGATGGTCAAGTTTGCTCTCGCCTACCCGGACGTCTACGAGCTGGGCATGTCCAACCTCGGGCTCCGCCTGCTTTACCACGTCCTGAACGCCCGCGAGGACGCCCTGTGCGAGCGGGTCTTCGCCCCCTGGCCCGACCTGGAGGCCGAGATGCGGCGCCTGGGTCTCCCGCTCTTCGCCCTGGAATCGGGCAGGCCGGTGCGGGACTTCGATTTCCTGGGCTTCAGCCTGCAGTACGAACTGACCTACACCAACGTCGTGAATCTTCTTGACCTGGCGGGCCTCCCGCTCCTGGCCGCCGACCGCCGGGAGGGCGACCCCCTGGTCATCGGGGGTGGGCCGTGCGCCTTCAACCCGGAGCCCCTGGCGCCCTTCTTCGACCTCTTCCTCCTCGGCGAGGCCGAGGAGGCCATCCTCGACCTCGCCGAGGCGTACGCCGCCGGCACCGGCCGGGGCGGCCGGGCGGGCGGGCCGCGCGAGTCGCGCGCCGGGCTCCTGGCGGCCCTGGCCCGCGTGCCCGGGGTCTACGTGCCCGCGTTCTACGATGTGACCTACGGGGACGACGGCGCGGTGGCGGCCGTCCGCCCCAACCGGCCCGAGGCCGCTTTTCCGGTCATCAAGCGCGTCGTGGCCGATCTTGGCCGTCATCCGTCGCCGGTCGCTCCCGTCGTCCCGCTGATCGAGACCGTCCACGACCGGGCCGTGGTGGAGGTCATGCGGGGGTGCTCCCGGGGCTGCCGTTTCTGCCAGGCGGGGATGATCTACCGGCCCATCCGCGAGCGTTCCCGCGAAGACGTCCTCGCCGCGGCTCGCGACATCCTCGGGAACACGGGGTACGACGAACTGTCGCTGGCGTCCCTGTCCACCTGTGACTGGGGGCCGGTCACCGAAGTCCTGGGCGAACTCGTCGCCCACCACGGACCGCGGGGCGTGGCCGTCTCGCTCCCGTCGCTAAGAACCGACACATTTGCTGTGGAACTTGCGTCTAAGATACAGGAGGTCCGCAAGACCGGGCTCACCTTCGCGCCCGAGGCGGCCACGCCTCGCCTGAGGGCGGTCATCAACAAGGGGGTCACCCGGGAGGACCTTTTGGCGGCGGCCGGCTCGGCTTTCCGGTCCGGCTGGGACCGCCTGAAGTTGTACTACATGCTCGGGCTGCCGACGGAGACCGACGAGGATTTGCTGGGCATCGCCGAGGAGGCGGCCGAGGTCTACCGGGTTTACGAGAACAGGGGCCAGGGCAACCTGGTGGCGCGACGGCCCCTGGCCCTGACCCTGAGCCTGGCCACCTTCATCCCGAAGGCCCACACGCCGTTCCAGTGGGAGCCGCAGGTCACGGTGGAGGAAGCCGACCGTCGGGTGGGGCTGGTTCGGCAGTCCGTCTCCGGCGGGGGTGGACACGGTCAGGGAGGCCAGGGCAAGAAGCACCGCCGTTCCGGGACGAAGCTGGACTGGCATGGTCCCGGGATGAGCCGGCTCGAGGCCGTGCTCGCGCGGGGCGACCGCCGGGTTCACCGGGTCATCCTGGAGGCTTGGCGTCTGGGAGCGCGGTTTGACGGCTGGACCGAACACTTCCGTTCCGAGATTTGGGACCGGGCCTTTGAAGCGACCGGACTGGACCCGACGTTCTACGCCAACCGCCAGCGTCCGGAGGACGAGGTCTTCCCCTGGGAACACATCTCGTGCGGGCTCGACCGCCAGTTCCTGCTCCGGGAGCGAGCCCGGGCGGTCGTCGCGGAGCCGACCCCTGACTGCCGCCGGGCCGCCTGCGGCCAGTGCGGGGTCTGCGAGCGGACCGGGACCGAGAACCGCCTGGCTTCAGCGGAGGGGAGGGACCTTCCGTGACCGCGGGAAACGTTCCGGCGACACGCTGGCGGCTCAGGGTCTGCTACACTAAGACGGGGCGCCCGAGGTTCATCTCGCACCTTGACTTTATCCGGCTGTTTGAACGGACGGCCCGTCGGGTCGGGTTGCCGCTGTCCTACAGCGAAGGTTTCAGCCCCGCGCCGCGGATCGCCTACGGTTGGCCCCTACCCGTAGGCCTGTCGGGAATGGCTGAGTACGTCGATGTCGAACTCTCCTCGCGGGTGACGCCGGAGGAGGTCGTCGCCCGCCTGAACCGGGCCTTGCCCGAGGGTATCCAGGCGCGCGACGCGAGGTACATAAGTCCTCATGGCCCGTCGCTCATGTCGGAGTTCGATACCGGGTCCTACGTCGCGCACCTTCCGGCGGCAGGGCGCGACCTCGAAGAGTGGAGGGCCGCCGCGACGCGGCTCCTGTCTCGGCCGAAGCTTGAGGTCACGCGGGAACGGGGCGGGCCGGCGGGACGGGGCGGGCCGGCGGAACGGGGCGGGCCGGCGGGACGGGGCGGCGGAGGCCCCGGCGTCCAGGTCAAGGTCGTGGACGCGCGCCCGCTCATCAGGCGGTTAGAGGTCAAGGAACTCTCGCCTGACGGCCGGGTCGTGGTCCTGATGGAGTTGGCGCTCGGGGACAAGGGCGCCGGTCGGCCGGACGAGGTGGCCGGCCTGCTCGTCGCGGAGCTCGCGGGGGAGGGTGTCTCGGTGACGCGGCCCGAGGGTATGATGGTCGCCAGATTGGGTCTGCGGCGCGAGAGCGCCGCGCGCACCTGAATGAGAGTCAACAAGTTTCGAGCTTTACGAGTTCGGGCCATTGGCCCCTATTGTGGGAGTGAAGAGCGTGCCAAAAGAGATTCTGGTCAACGTGGAGCCCGGGGAGACCCGGGTGGCCATCCTCGAGGATGGTCAGCTGGTCGAAGTCTACTACGAACGGCCCACGGGTCAGAGAACCGTGGGAAGCATCTACAAGGGTAAGGTCGAGAACGTCCTGCCGGGAATGCAGGCGGCTTTCGTCAACATCGGACTAGAGCGCAACGCCTTCCTCTACGTCGCCGACGCCCTGCCCGCCAAGAACGCCGATGAGGAAGAGAGCGGTCAGGTCCGGGTCGAGCACCGGGAGAAGAACGGGCGGCTCACCATCGAGGACCTCCTCAAGCCCGGCCAGGAGGTCATGGTCCAGGTGGTCAAGGAGGCCATCGGGACCAAGGGGGCCCGGGTGACGACGCACTGCACCCTGCCGGGGCGGTACCTCGTGCTCATGCCCACCGTCGACTACGTCGGGGTCTCGCGGCGCATCGACAGCGACCGCGAGCGCGACCGCCTCCGCAAGACGGCCGAACGCATCCGCCCGCAGAACATGGGCATCATCGTGCGCACCG
This sequence comes from uncultured Bacillota bacterium, assembly GCA_937863905.1. Taxonomy (GTDB): domain Bacteria; phylum Bacillota; class Sulfobacillia; order UBA995; family UBA9673; genus CALMHV01. The sequence goes on along the minus strand of CALMHV010000159.1, from coordinate 1,197 downwards.
TGGCCGAGACCAAGACGGAGACCGAACTGTCCCAGGACACGGACTTCCTCGCCCGCGTCTGGCGCAAGATTCAAGAGAAGAACCGCTCCGGCCCGGTCCCGCAGCTCCTCCACAAGGACATGGGCCTCATCTATCGCATCATCCGCGACTCGTTCACCGAAGAGGTCGACCGCTTCGTCATCGACTCCAAACAGGAGTATGAGAAGGTCCTGGAGCTCCTGGACGACATCGCCCCGTCCCTGAAGAAGCGAGTCGAGCTGTTCTTCTCCAGCGACCGGACCATCTTCGACCTCTACACCCTGGAGCCGGAGATCGAGAAGGCCCTGCGGCGGCGGGTCTGGCTGAAGAGCGGTGGCTACCTGGTCATCGACCGGACCGAAGCCCTGACCTCCATCGACGTCAACACCGGGAAGTACGTCGGCAGCACCGACCTGGCCGACACGGTCTTCAAGACCAACCTCGAGGCCGCCCGGGAGATCGCCCGGCAGTTGCGCCTGCGCGACATCGGGGGCATCATCATCGCCGACTTCATCGACATGGAAAGCGAGTCCCACCGGCAGAAGATCCTGAAAACCCTGGAGGAGCACCTCCGCCGCGACCGCACCCGGACCTACGTCCTGGGCATCACCCAGCTCGGGCTGGTCGAGATAACCCGGAAGAAGGCCAAACAGTCCCTTGACGACGTCCTCCAGAAGCCGTGTCCGTATTGCGAGGGCAAGGGGCGGGTCCTGTCCGAGGAAAGCGTCTCGTCCAAGCTGAGGCGCGAGATCAAGGCCCTCCTCCGGCGCAGCCCGGAAGAGGCCATCCTGGCCGAGGTCCATCCGGCCGTGGCCGCTCTGCTCATCGGGGCCGGCGGCGTCAACCTCCGGGCCCTGGAGAACGAGACCGGGAAAGCCATCTACGTCCGGGGCTCGGACCAGTGCCACCTTGAGAGTCTAGCCGTGCGGGCCATGGGCACCCGCGAGGAAGTCGAGACGAAAGCCCTTCCGGTGAGGCAGGGTCAGATCCTTGAGGTGAGAGTCGAGGAGCCGCACGTCTCCAACCTGTGGGACGGCATCGCCAGGGTCGAGGGCTACGTCCTCGACGTGGAGGGCGGCGCCAAGCTCGTCGGGGAGACGGTGCGCGTCGAGGTCACGAAGGTCCACCGCACCTACGCCAAGGCCAAGGTCATCGAGGAAGCGGCCGGGCTCTGAGGGC
>CALMHV010000158.1 GCA_937863905.1 uncultured Bacillota bacterium | reverse complement strand
GGAAGGGCTCTCCCCCACCCCGTCGAAGCGGTCCCCGCCAGCCAGCCGCGCCAGTATGGGCGGCAAGGCTACTCGAAGGGGGGCCCCAAGCCATGGGTTTCGGGCGGAACGCGCTCGGGGGCGTGCTCAAGGTTGTTCTCACCGGTATGAGCCGCGGCAGCCTGCCGCGGACGGACGGGACCATCACCCTGCCGGGCCTGGAAGCCGAGGTCGAGGTCATCCGCGACAAGTGGGGCGTGCCGCACATCTACGCCTCCTCAACGCACGACCTCTTCTTCGCCCAGGGCTTCGTCCACGCTCAGGACCGCCTCTGGCAGATGGAGGTCAACCGGCGCCTGGCCCGCGGGCGGCTGGCCGAGCTCTTCGGGGCCGTGGCCCTGGAGACCGACCGCGCCACGCGCACTTTCGGCTTCGACCGCCTCGGCCGGACCGACTACGACCAGGCCGGCCCGCTGGTCCGGGGCGTCATCGACGCCTACACGGCCGGGGTCAACGCCTTTCTCACTCAGCCCAAGCTCCGCCTGCCGGTGGAGTACAAGCTCGTCAGCCACCGGCCCGAGCCTTGGGCCGCGGCCGACACGATGGCCTTCACGCGCCTTATGATGTGGCAGCTGTCGCACGCCTGGTACGGGGAAATCGTGAGGGCCCAGGTCATCGAGGCCGTGGGGGCGGAGCGCGCGGCGGAGCTCGAAGTCCATTACCCGCCGGGCAACCCCGTATCCTTGCCGAAAGGCATCGAGTTCCACCGCCAGGCGGCCACCGGGGGGCTACCCGGGGCCGGCGGCCGCATGCTCCGGCGCGGCCTGGGGAGCAACTCCTGGGTCGTCTCCGGGCGGCTGACCGACACGGGCAAACCCTATCTCTGTAACGACATGCACCTTGCCGCCATGCTGCCTGGGCTCTGGTACGAGGTTCACTTGGTGGGCGGGGACTTCAACGTTTTCGGGGTTTCCCTCCCCGGGGTGCCGGCCATCTTGGTGGGCCACAACGACCGCATCGCCTGGGGCATGACCCTGGCCTTCACCGACTGCGAGGACCTCTTTGTCGAGAAGTTCGACCCCGCCGACCCGCACCGTTACGAGTTCCGAGGGGAGTGGCGCGAGGCCGAGGTCATCAAGGAGCCCATCCGCGTGAAGGGCCGGGCCGAACCGGTCGTGGAGGAGGTCGTGGTCACCCACCACGGCCCCATCATCGGCCACGTGGTCGGGTGCCCCGAGAGGAAGATGGCCGTGCAATCGATGGCCCTTCGTCCCTGCCCGGCCTTCGAGGGCTGGCTCAGCCTCGACCGAGCCCGGAACTGGGACGACTTCGTGGCGGCCATGCGCCTGGTCGAGACCCCGCAGCTCAACGTCACCTACGCCGACGTGGACGGCAACATCGGCTACTGGGTCACGGGCAAGGTGCCCATCCGGGCCGAGGGGTCCAAGGGGCGCGGGATGGTCCCCGCCACCGGCTGGACGGGCGACGAGGAATGGGTGGGCGAGGTTCCTTTCCAGGAGATGCCCCACGCCTTCAACCCGGAGCAGGGCTACTTGGTCACCTGCAACCACAAGATCACGCCGGACGACTACCCGTATTTCCTGGGTACCGTCTGGATGAACGGCTACCGGGCGCGGCGGCTGGTGGACCTCATTGAGCCGGCCGGCGGCAAGCTCGGCCGGGATGATTTCGAGTCGATGCAGATGGATCTCATGTGCCTGCCGGGGCTGGAGTTCGTGAAGAGGCTGGAAGGGCTGGAGGGAGACGCCGACGCGGCCCTGGCCCTGAAACTCCTTCGCTCCTGGGACGGGCGGCTAACGACCGATAGCGTGGGCGGCACCGTCTACGAGGTAGCCCGCTACACGCTGGTCAGAAGCCTCCTGGAGCCCGGGCTCGGACCGGAGCTGGCGCGGCGCGTCATGGGGCAGGGCTTTCACCCGCTCCTCCAGGCGGCCAGCGAAGTGTACGGCCACGACACGGTGGCCATGTTGAGGATGCTCGACGACACCGGGTCATGGTGGGTGGCCCAGGCCGGCGGGAGGCGGGCCGTGCTCGAAAAGAGCCTCGGAGAGGCCGTCGGGTGGCTCAGGGGCCGGCTCGGCTCCGACCCGCGGGGCTGGCAGTGGGGGCGCCTCCACCGCATCACCTTCCCCCACGCCATGGCCGTCCAGCCGCCGATGGACCTGGTCTTCAACGTCGGGCCGATGCCCATCGGGGGCGACACCGACACGGTCTGCCAGACGGCCATGCTCGTGGAGACCCCCTACGACAGCCAGGGCTGGGCGCCGACCTTCCGGGAAATCGTGGACCTCGGCGACCTTGGCCGTTCCGTCACGTCGGTTCCGCCGGGGCAGTCGGGGCAGCTCGGCAGCCGGCACTACAGCGACCTGGCCGGACCGTGGCTGAGGGGCGAGTACCACCCCATGCTGTGGGAGCGCGGCGAAGTGGAGCGGCAGGCGGAGGCGCGGTTGGTGCTGGCCGC
>CALMHV010000157.1 GCA_937863905.1 uncultured Bacillota bacterium | reverse complement strand
CCGAATGAGACCGGAATGAGACGGCGGTAGCCGCATGTCCCCCAAGACGGGTGTCATCATCTTCGAGGGCGGTCTCGACCCCCGGACTCTCCTGGCTGAGGTCAGGCGCTGGACCACCCTGGACACGACCGAGAAGTTCCTCGGGCGCCCCGGTGTGGACACCGTCATCCTGGCCACCGACCAGGCCGACCTGGCCCGCGAAGCCGAAGCCCTCGGCGCCGCCGTCCACCGGACAGGCCCCGGCTTTCACTTCGGACAGACCCTCCAGCGGCTCGTCTCCGAACAGGCGTTGCGGCGCGTGGTCTTCCTGGGGGGCGGTTCGGTCCCGCTGCTCCGGACGGACGAGGCCGACCTGCTCCTGGAATGGGTCGGGCGGGGCGGCCGCCGCTTCGTGGCCAATAACCCCCAGTCTCCCGACATCATCGGCCTCGGGAGTACGGAAGCCGTAGCCTCCCTGGCCTCGCTCCGCACGGACAACGCCACCCTTTTCGCCCTCACCGACAGCGGCCACGAACGGCTCCTGCTGCCCGAGACGGCCACCGTCAGCTTCGACCTGGACACCCCGTCCGACGTGATCTTCCTGGCTCACGAGGTCTCGCGCCTGGCCCGCCGCCCCGCGGCCGGCGCTGCTGACCGCCGCGGCGCGGGGGCCTCCGGCCTCGGGCCTCGGACGACGGCCGGGCTGGTGGCTCTCCGGCTCGACCTTTCGACGCTCGAGCGGGCGGCCGACGTCCTCCGCCGCCCCGACTATCTCCCGGTCAGCCTGGTCGGCCGGGTGTCCGGTCCGATCATCTCCTACCTCAACGCGAACCTTCGCGTTCGGCTCAGAGTCTTCTCCGAGGAGCGCGGGATGAAGGCCCTGGGGCGCCTCGACGAGGGCAAGGTCCGCAGTCTCCTGGGTTTCGTCCTGGAAGACCTCGGGGCGGAGTATCTCGTCGAGCGCCTGGACGGCATTTCCGACGCCGTCTTCTGGGACACGCGCGTCCTCATGGGCCATCTCGGCCGCTGGCCCGACGAAGCGGACCGCTTCGAAGCCGACCTCGG
>CALMHV010000156.1 GCA_937863905.1 uncultured Bacillota bacterium | reverse complement strand
CGAGGATGCGGAGCCTGATCGCCATCATCACCGGACTCTGGAGCTTCGTCGTCGGGATGGGGGTGACGTTCCTCAACGCCCTCCGCCGCCCGGTGACGTTCCAGTATCCGGAGCGGTACTACGTCCCGCTCGAGGGCTTCCGCGGGCACCCGGCCCTGGTCATGAACCCGGAGACGGGAGAGCCCAAGTGCACCGCCTGCCAGCTCTGCGTGAAGGCTTGCCCTCTCGGCATCATCACTGTCGAGGTCGGCCAGCGCGAGGACAAGAAGCGGTTTCCCGTCCGCTGGGACCTGGACTTCGGGCGCTGCATGGTCTGCAACCTCTGCGTCGAGGCCTGCCCCTTCGACGCCCTGGTGATGTCGCCGGAGTACGAGTTTTCCGAGTTGCGGCCGGAAGACCTCACTTACAACCTTGAGCGTCTGAAGCTCCCCCCAGAGGGCTTCGACGCCTCCCACCTGGACGGGACCGTCACCCGGGTAACCTTCGGAGGTGACGGCAAGTGAGCTTCCTGGACGCTTTCGTGCGGGCCTTGCCGACCCTCGGTCTCTTCACCCTGGCGGCCATCATCCTGGTCTCCGGGTTTATGGTCTCCCAGGTCAGGCGCATCACCCACGCCGCCTTCTTCATGGTTCTGGCCTTCACCGGGGTGGCCGGGGTGTTCATCCTCCTCGGGGCCGATTTCCTGGGCGCCGCGCAGGTCCTCATCTACGTGGGGGCCATCGCGGTCATGTTCCTTTTCGCCATCATGGTCTCCGACCTCAAGGAACTGTCCGACAACCCGCGCGGGACGGCGGCCGCGACAACCGCGGACGGCTCCAGCGGCGCGGCCGCGCCGGCCGCCCGTCCGGACGGTTCGCCTTCGCCGAGGGGCGCCTGGTCGGTCCTGTCCGGTCTGGTGGCCCTGGGCTTCGCCGGTTTCGTCCTGGCGGCTCTGGCCAAGGCCGGGCTTCCGGCCGTCGAGGTTCCCGCGGCGAGTGGACTGCCGACCACGGCCCCCATCGGGCGGGCCCTTTTCACGACCTTCCTCTTGCCGTTCGAGGTCGCCTCGATCGTGCTCCTGGCGGCCCTGGTCGGGGCGATAGTCATCGCCGCCCGTGAGGGCGGCGGCGAAGCCGAGGCCAAGGCCGGGTCCCCGCCGACCAGCGCGGCCGGCGGCGGAAAGGGGGATGCGGCGTGATCAACCCCAGCTATGCCGTCATTCTTGGTGTGCTCCTCTTCTCCGTCGGGCTCTACGGGGCGCTCCGCTCCACCAACGCCGTCCGTATCCTGATGTGCATCGAACTCATGCTCAACGCGGTGAACCTGGTCTTCGTGGCCTTCTCCCGGCTCCGGCCCGAAGCGATGATTGCCGGTCAGGTCTTCGCCATCTTCATCATGGCCGTGGCCGCGGCCGAGGCCGCCGTCGGATTGGCCATCATCCTGCAGATCGTCCGGCAGCGCGGCGTGGTCTACATGGACAAGATCAACCTTCTTAAGGGTTAGGTAGGGTGGTCCGGTCATGACCTTGCTCGAGAACATCTGGATAGTGCCGGTTCTGCCCCTGGTCTCATGGGTGCTCATTACCTTCTTCAACCGGCGCCTGGGGGAACGCGCGGCAACGCTCGGGACGGCCACGGTCCTGGGGTCCTTCGTCCTGTCCGTGGCGGCCTTCGTGGCCCTTGTCCGTCACGGCGCGCCCGTGAGCAGTGGGGGACTCTGGCTCTCCTTCGGGTCGGTCGAGCTGAGCATGGGGTTCACGGTGGACAGTCTCGCGGCCATCATGCTCCTGGTCGTGACCGTCGTGAGTTCCGCCGTGCACATCTACTCGATGGGCTACATGCACGGAGACCGCCGCTACCAGCGGTTCTACGGGACGCTCGGTCTCTTCACCTCGGCCATGCTCCTCTTAGTCCTCGCCGACAACTTCCTGCTTCTCCTCATCGCCTGGGAGATCATGGGCCTGTGCTCCTATCTCCTCATCGGCCACTGGTTCGAGGAGGCCTGGCCGCGGATGGCCTCGATGAAGGCCTTCATGACCACCCGCGTCGGCGACGTGGCCATGATGATCGGCATCTGGCTCCTGTTCTCCCAGACCGGGACGTTCAACATCGTCGAGACGACCCAGGCGGTCGCGGGCGGCCAAATCTCGCTGGCCGTGACGACCGTCGGGGCTCTGCTCCTCTTCGGCGGGGCCATCGGCAAGTCGGCCCAGTTCCCGCTGCACGTGTGGCTGCCGGACGCCATGGCCGGCCCGACCCCGGTCAGCGCGCTCATCCACGCCGCGACGATGGTCGCCGCCGGCGTCTACCTCGTGGCCCGCTCCTACGGCATCTTCCTCGGCGCGCCGGACGCCTTGCTCACGGTCGCCACCATCGGCGGGTTCACGGCCCTGTTCGCCGCGACCATCGCCACGGTGCAGACGGACATGAAGAAGATTCTCGCCTACTCGACCATCAGCCAACTCGGGTACATGATGCTCGGCCTCGGGGTCGGCGGCTTCGTCGCCGGCACCTTCCATCTCGTGACGCACGCCTTCTTCAAGGCCCTGCTGTTCCTGACGGCCGGCAGCGTCAGCCACGCCGCCGGCACGCTCGAGGTCCACAAACTCGGCGGCCTGGCTAAGAAGATGAAGGTCACCTTCTGGACGTTCATGGTCGGCGGTCTGGCCCTGGCCGGCATCCCGCCGCTGGCCGGGTTCTGGTCCAAGGACGAGATTCTGCTCGAGACGTTCGTCACCGGCCACCCCGTGCTCTTCTGGATGGCTATTCTCACGGCGTTTCTTACCGCCTACTACATGACCCGCCTGGCCTGCCTGGTCTTCTTCGGGCCGCCGCGGGACAAGCACGTCTACGAGCACGCCCACGAGTCGCCGCGCTCCATGACCGGGCCCTTGGTCGCCCTTGGCGTGCTGGCGGTGGTCGCCGGCCTGCCGGCTTCACCCTTGATGGGCAAGTGGCTCGTCAAGTTCCTGGACTTCGGCCAGACCCTGCCCGGCTTGATGACGGGTGGGGGGGCTGGGGCCGGGGCGACCGGGGCGGAGGGCGCCGTGGCGGCGGTCGGGCACACCCTGGCGGCCACCGGTGCTCCGGGTGGCGGCATCGTCCTGCCCATCGCCCTGGGCGCGGCCTTCCTCGGTATCCTCATCGGGTACGCCGTCTACGGGACGCGCCAGATCAGGCGCGAGAGCCTCATCCGGGCCTTCCGGCCCGTCTACCTGCTGCTGAAGAACAAGTACTACATAGATGAGATCTATCTGGCCGTCTTCGTCCGTCCGGCGGTCCGCCTGGCCGAACTCTGCGGCCTCTTCGACAACAAGGTCATCGATGGCGCGGTCAACGGGGTCGGGAGCGCGACGGTGGCGGTCAGCGCCGCGGCCGGGGAGTTCGACAACACCGTCGTGGACGGGGCGGTCAACGGCGTGGCCAGCGGAACGATGGCCACCGGCCAGAGGCTCCGCCGGGCCCACACCGGCCTGGTCCAGTCCTACATGGTGGCCATCTACGCGGGCGCCGGCGTCTCGCTGGCGGTCCTGCTCTGGTTTCTTTTCGCGCGGTAGTCGCGCGCCGGGTGAACAGGAGGCAAGGTCATGTCGGGCTTTCCTTTCTTGACCCTTGTGGTCTTCGCGCCCCTTCTGGGGACTCTGGCTCTCCTCATGTTTCCGAAGGCTAGGGTGGAGAGCATCAGGTGGGCGGCGGCCATCTTCAGCGCCGTGCCGCTGGTCCTGACGCTGGTGATGTGGGTCCTCTGGGGCCGGACGCCGGCCGGGGCGTTCGGGATGAAGTTCGCCGAGAGCTTCAGCTGGATTCCCAGCCTGGGCATCTCCTACTCCCTCGGGACCGACGGGATCAGCTTCCCGCTCGTCGTCCTCACGGCCCTGATGACCTTCGTCGCCGTCGTGGCCGGGTGGAAGATGATCGCGACCAAGGAACGGGCCTTCTTCGCCCTCCTTCTCCTCCTGGAGACGGGGATGATGGGCGTCTTCCTGTCGCTTGACTACATCCTCTTCTACGTTTTCTGGGAGATCGTGCTTGTCCCGATGTACTTCCTCATCGGTATCTGGGGCGGCCCGCGCCGCGAGTACGCCGCCTTGAAGTTCTTCATCTACACTCTGGTCGGTTCGGTCATCATGCTCATCGGTATCCTGGCCCTTTACTTCCTGTCGGGGACCGGGACGTTCAACATCATGGAGATCGCCCAGGCCGCGGGCAGCATCCCGGTGGCGGCGGGGCGGTGGATCTTTGTCGCCCTGTTCCTCGGGTTCGCGGTCAAGGTGCCCGTGTTCCCGTTCCACACCTGGCTCCCCGACGCCCACGTCGAGGCGCCGACCCCCATCAGCGTGGTCCTGGCGGCCGTGCTCCTGAAGATGGGGACCTACGGGTTCTTCCGGGTGAGCTACCCGACCCTGCCGGGGGCGGCCAAGTACTTCGCCGTGGCCATCGCCGCCCTGGGTCTTATCAACATCATCTACGGCGCGCTGACGGCCATGGCCCAGAAGGACCTGAAGAAGCTGGTGGCCTACTCGTCCATCAGCCACATGGGCTTCGTCCTCTTGGGACTGGCCGCCGGGACGCAACTCGCCCTGAGCGGCGCCCTGTTCATGAACATCTCGCACGGCCTCATCTCGGGGATGCTGTTCCTTCTCGTCGGCGCCGTCTACGACCGGACGCATACCCGCGACATAGCCAAGCTCAGCGGTGTCTACGTGACCCTGCCGGTCATCGCGACCATCCTGGCCTTCTCGCTCTTCGCCAATCTCGGCCTGCCGGGCCTGGCCGGGTTCGTGGCCGAGTTCTTCGTCCTGGCGGGGACCTTCCCGGTGAGCGTGCTCTGGGTGGCCCTGGCCGCGCTGGGGATGCTGGTCGTCGCCGGCTTCAACCTCTGGGTGATGCAGCGCGTCCTGATGGGTGAGGCCAAGAAGGAGTACGCCGGCCTGCCCGACGCGACGCGCCTGGAGATCTTCACCTACGCTCCGGTCGTCGCGCTCATCATCGCTCTGGGTGTGGCTCCCGGCCTCCTCATGCGCTTTCTGAACGGTCCGGCCTTGGAACTCGTCCAGCGGTTGGGAGGTATGTAGGGTGGACTGGAGCCTGGTCCTACCCGAACTCATTGTGGCGGGCGCCGGCATCGGCGTCCTGCTCCTGGACCTCTTCCTCGCGCCGGAGAAGCGGCGGCTCACCGGGTACGCGAGCCTGGCCGGGCTCGCGGCGGCGATGGTCGCTTCGCTGTGGCTGGCTGTGGCCAAGGTGGACTGGAGTTTGGCGGCGGGCGCCGACGGCTCGCCGGTGGCCGCCGGTTTCACGGCCCTGGGCGGCATGATCGCCGTCGACGCGTTCTCCGTCCTGTTGAAGCTCCTCTTCCTGGCCATCGGCCTGGTCGTGGTGCTGCTGGGCGTGGACTTCGCCGAGAAGCGGAAACTGCCGGTGGGCGAGTTCTTCGCGCTCTTGCTCTTCGCCGTCCTCGGCATGATGCTCATGGCCGGCTCGCGCGACCTCATCCTGATCTACCTCGGCCTGGAGACGACGGCCATCTCGTCCTACGCTCTCGCGGGCCTTCTCAAGGACGATCTCAAGTCGGGCGAGGCGGCTCTCAAGTACTTCCTCACCGGCGCCCTGGCTTCCGCCCTGATCCTTTTCGGCATGGCCCTGGTCTTCGGGGGCACGGGCAGCACGAACGTGACCGCCCTTCTCGGGGCCGGCGTCACGACAGGGCAGCTCGGCGGGGCCGGCAACCCCATCGCCCTGACCGGACTCGTCCTCTTGGTGGCCGGTTTCGGGTTCAAGCTGGCGGCCGTGCCCTTCCACTTCTGGGCGCCGGACGCCTACGAAGGCGCTCCGACCCCGGTCACGGCCTTCTTCTCGGTGGGGCCGAAGGCGGCGGCCTTCGCCGTCGTCCTGCGCATCTTCGGCCCGGTCCTGGCCTTGGGCGGCTCGGCGGGGGGCGCCGGCGCCGGGGGACTGGCCGGCGCGGGCGTGCTCGGGGTGCTCTTTGCCGTCCTCGCGGTCGTCACGATGACGGTCGGCAACTTGACGGCCCTCGCCCAGAAGAACATCAAGCGCATGCTGGCCTACTCGTCCATCGCCCACGCCGGGTATCTCTTGGTCGGGTTGGCCGTGGCCACCCCGCGCGGCTTCGCGGCGATGGTCTACTACCTTTTGGCCTACGCGGCGATGAACCTCGGCGCCTTCGCCGTGGTCATCTGGCTCAACAACCGCGGAACGGGCGACGAGGTCTCCGACTACGCGGGTCTCGGGCGGCGGGCGCCGGTCGCGGCCCTGGCGATGCTTGTCTGCTTCCTCTCGCTCATCGGCATCCCGCCGATGGCCGGGTTCTTCGGCAAGTTCTACCTCTTCGCGGCGGCGGTCGAGGCCAACATGGCCTGGCTCGCCGTGGTCATGGTCATCAACTCGGCCATCTCCGTCGGCTACTACTATGGCGTGGTTCGCCAGATGTACCTGGCGGGAGACGCTGCTCCAGCGGAGGACCACGGCGGCGCGGAAACCGGCGCTCCGGTTCCGGCGGAGGCGACCTCCACGGTCAAGGGCACCCCGCTGGTCGGTCTGGCCCTGGGGCTCGCGGTCGTGGCCGTGTTCGCTCTCGGTTTCCTCTTCGAGCCTCTCGCCCGGCTGGCCCGGCTGGCGGCTGGAGGGCTCTAGGTTGGCTTACGAACTGGCTCAAGAAGCCTACGGGAAGACGACAGGGCTTTGGCGGGGGCTCGAGTTCAACCTGGAGATCGGGGCGATTCTCTCCGGTCTGAAGTCCGGGCGCGTCGTGGTCGACGACCCCGTCCGGCCCCGGGCCGGGCTGCTCTGGGACAAGAAGGTCATGTTCTTTGTCGGTGGGAACGCGCATCGCCCGGGGTTTGTCGCCTCGCTCGCCGACGAGATCGCCCGGGCCGCGGCCGAGGTGGGCGAGGGGTACAGCCGATGGTTCCGGATAGGCTACGGGCCGGGCTGGGAACGAGTCATCGAGGAAGACCTCCACGACCTTTCGCCGGTCAAGGCCAAGCGCTTGGTCTTTGAGTACCGGCGGGCCAAGCCTTTGCGGGCCAAGCCTTTGCGGGCCAAGCCTCTGGTGGACTGGCGGGCCAATCTGCCGCCGGGCTTCGCCGTCGTCCGGGTGGACGAAGGGCTGCTGGCGCGGACGGACCTCACCTACCTGCCCTATCTCCTCGAGGAACTCCAGGGTACCTGGCGGGAACTCGCCTTGTTCTTCCGGCACGGCTTCGGCTTCGCCGCCGCCAGCCATGACGCCGTGGTGGCCTGGTGCCTGTCGGAGTACAACACCGGGCGGCAGTGTGGGATTGGCGTCGAGACCTTGAGGGAGTTCCAGCGCCGGGGCCTGGGGACGGCTGTGGTCGCCGCCCTGGTCGAGGAATGCCTCGCCCGGGACATCAGGCCTCAATGGCACGCCGCGGAGGAGAACCTGGCTTCGGTGGCCCTGGCCCGAAAGGCCGGCTTCGAGCCTCTGCGGGACTACACGGTCTACAGGCTCGGGACAGCCGTCCGGCGGGCAGGAAGCGCGGCGACTTTGTCGAAACTCCCCGTTGATATTTAGTGTGCCGAAGGGAGTTGGCCTTGTTTGGCGATCGCCATCATCAACGGCAGGGTCCTGACCATCACCAAGGGGACTATCGAAGGCGGCACTGTACTCATCGAAGGCGGCAAGATCAAGGCGGTCGGTAAGGATGTGCCTGTCCCCGCGGGGGCGGAAGTCATCGACGCCGCCGGCAAGTGGGTCACCCCCGGCCTCATCGACGCCCACAGCCACATCGCCATTTTCGGCGAACCCATGGTCGAGGCGACCAACGACGGCAACGAATGTACCGACCCCATCACCCCGCACGTGCGGGCGATCGACGCCATCAACCCCGCGGATCCGGCCATCAAGGACACCCTCTCGGCGGGAGTGACGGCGGTCTGGACCGGTCCCGGCAGCGGCAACGTGATCGGCGGGACGGGGATCGTCATCAAGCTCCGCGGTCGCACTATCGACGAGATGGTCATCCCGGGGACCGAGTCGATGAAGATGGCCCTGGGCGAGAACCCCAAGCGCGTGTACGGTTCTCAGAAGAAGTTCCCGATGACCAGGATGGGCAACGCGGCCGCCCTGCGCGAGGCCCTCATCAAGGCTCAGACCTACCTGGAGAAGTTCAAGCGGGCCGAGGAGGACGCGGCCAAGGAGTCCAAGGAAAAGAGCTTCAAGGTCGAGCCCAAGTACCCCGAGCGCGACCTCAAGCTGGAGATGCTGGGCAAGGTCCTGAGGCGGGAACTCCGCTGCCGCATCCACTGCCACCGGGCCGACGACATCCTGACGGCCATCCGCATCGGCGAGGAGTTCGGCCTGGACATCGCCATCGAACACACGACAGAGGGCTGGAAGGTCGCCGACATCCTGGCGGCCAAGAAGATCCCCTGCACGGTCGGCCCGAACGACCTCTACCGGGCCAAGATGGAGCTTGAGAATTTCCAGCTCGCCAATGCCGGCATCCTGGCGAAGGCGGGCGTGAAGGTGGCCATCCAGGTCGACGCGTTCTCGACGACGCGTTGGCTCCCGGTGCACGCGGGCATGCTCGTCCGGTTCGGGATGCCCGAGGAGGAAGCGCTGAAGGCCGTGACCATCAACGCGGCCGAGATCATCGGGGTCGGCGACCGCCTGGGGAGCCTCGAGCCGGGCAAGGACGCCGACATCGCCATCTTCAGCGGACACCCGTTCTGCACGTTCAGCCGGTGCGAGAAGGCGTTCATCGACGGCCAGGAGGTCTTCGACGCCCAGAAGGCCGGCCTGCCCGAGCCTGGGAAGCACTGCTGCCGCAAGGGAGAGAAGTAGCTTTGAAGGACACGGCGGGTGGGGAGAGCGGCGCCGGGACCGTGCGCGTGAAGGCTCTGGGCTTTCTCAGCGCCCGCCTGCCGGGCGGCCGGCCTGTGGACTTGCCCGTCGGGTCCGGTGGGAGCCTAGCCGTGCGGGAGGCCATGCGTCTGGCCGGACTGCCCGAGGACGAGGTCTTCGTGATTATCGTCAACGGCCGAAAGCGCGTGACCGCGGACCACCTGCTCACCCGGGGCGACGAGGTGACCTTTGTGCCCCCGGTGGCCGGGGGATAGCCCAAGCGAAGGGAGTCGCGCTGATGCCCGGTTTCACCGGGAAGATCCTGCGCCTGGACCTCACCAGCGGGGAGGTCTCCACGGAGACCCCGCCGGAGACCTTCTATCGCCGCTACTTCGGTGGCCGGGCTCTGGCCACGTACTACCTTCTCCGGGAGGTTCCGCCGGGCATCGACGCTTTCGACCCGGCCAACCTGTTCATCCTGGCCCCGGGCGTCCTCACCGGCGCCCCCGTGGCCGGGACTTCGCGGGCCGGCGTGGCTTCGCTGTCTCCGCTCACCGGCGGTCTCGGTAGCGCCGAGGCGGGAGGTTTCTGGCCGGCCGAACTGAAGCGGGCCGGCTGGGACGCCGTCATCGTCAAGGGCAAGGCGGCCCGGCCCACCTGGGTCTTCATCGACGACGACAAGGTCGAGGTCCGCGATGCCTCCGACCTGTGGGGCAAGACGACGGGCGAGGTGGAGGCGGCCATCCGCGCGGCGGTGGCTCGCGGTGACCAGGCCGG
>CALMHV010000155.1 GCA_937863905.1 uncultured Bacillota bacterium | reverse complement strand
TCGACACTGGCCCGCAGAGCCTCCATGAGGTCGATGACCTTCGCCGTCTCCGGCTCCCGGTATTCGAAGACCTGCCTGCCCTCCACCTTGGCCTCGATGACCTCGCGCAGGGCGGCCCGGTAGTCGTCGGTGTACTTGGCGGGATCGAAGGGGGCCGTGAGGCTGCCCACGAGCATGTCGGCCATGCGGACCTCGTTCTCGTGAAAGACCGGCTCGCCGGCTCCGGGACCGAGAGCTTCCAATTCCGCGTAGCTCCGCACCTCATCCGGCCAGAACATCGTCTCCATGGCCAGGACCCGCCGGTCGAAGACCCGGATAGCCGCCAGGGACTGCCGGGTGCGTATGGCCACTCGGGCGATGGCGATGCGGCCGGTCTCGAGCATGGCGCGCCGCAGAAGGGCGTAGGGCTTGGCCCCTCCCTCCGCCGGTTCGAGGTAGTAGGTCTTGTCGTAGAAGATGGGGTCTATCTCGGCCAGGTCCACGAAGTCGACGATGTCTACGACCTTGCTCTCCGCCGCGGGGAGCCGCTCCAAGTCCTCGTCCTCCATGACCACGAACTGGCCCTTCTGGTACTCGTACCCGTTGACGATTTCCTCCGGGGCGACCTCGCGCCCGCACGCCGGACACCATTTCACGTACCGGACGGGTGTCTGGCACTCCCGGTGGAGGTAGCGGAACTTGATCCCTTTGCTCTCGGTGGCGGGATAGACGCGGACCGGGATGTGCACCAGGCCGAAGCTGATGGCGCCCTTCCAGAGCGTGCGCACGCAGGCCGACACCTCCTCCGGCGTAGCCTTCCCCGGATGCCGGACCCGGACTACGCGGGCGCCGACTCCGACCGGGCCGCCCCCCGGGCCCCATCCGGCGTCGCGTCCATCGTCGCGCCCGGCATCGCGTCCATCGTCGCGTCCGGCGTCGCGTCCGGCGCTAGGACCCGTCGCAGCGTCTCCAGGAGCAGGACCCAGAGGTCCTCGACAAAGCGCCCGACGATCCCTCCCGGCGGGACGTTCTCCGCCACGACGAGGGGAACCGCCGCCAGAGGTACCCCATCCACCGCCAGCCGGAGGCTTCCGGCCTGTGTGCCGGCCTTGAGCGGCGACCGCACAAAGGACGGGGCTACAGGAACCACCTCGATCCTGGCTTCCTCCCCGGGGAGCACGGCCAGGCGCACGGAGCGTCCGGCCGCCAGGGGCACCCAGCGCTCGGCCGCCCCAGCCACGCGGACCCGGGACACCTGGCTGCCGGCGGCGTAGAGTTCCAGGCAGCGAAAGGACGCGAACCCCCAGTCAAGGAGTTCGGTGGCGTCCGTCCACATCTCCGGCGCGTCCAGCAGCACGGCCACCAGCGGCCAACCCTCCCTGGTCGCGGAGGCGATGAGGCATCGCCCGGCCTCCTCCGTCCAGCCGGTCTTCACCCCGTCCGCTCCGGGATAGAGCCAGAGGAGTCGGTTCTCGTTGTAGACCGCCCGGTCCCAGGGCTGCCCGGGCCAGGGGATGACGTGGCGCCGCGTGGCCACGATCTGGCGGAAATCCTCCCGGAGAAGGGCTTCCCGCGCGATAAGAGCCAGGTCGGTCGCGGTGGAGACGTGACCGGATGTCGGCAACCCGTGGGGATTGCGGAAGTGCGTCGCCGTCACGCCTATCGCGGCCGCCCGCCTGTTCATCAGCAGGGCGAAGTCGTCGGCATTGCCCGCCACGTGCTCGGCGATGGCCATGGCCGCGTCATTCCCGGAGCGCAGCAGGAGCCCGTAGAGCAGGTCCCGCAGGGTCTGGGTCTCGCCCGCCGCGAGCCAGAGCGAGGAACCGCCGACGTTCGCCGCCGCCTCGCTGACCTCCACCGGCTCGTCCAGACCTCCCCCTTCCAGAGCCAGGAGGGCGGTCATGACCTTGGTCAAGCTGGCGGGCGGCCTCTGGACAGCGCCTGCCTTGGCGTAGAGAACCCGGCCTGACGCGACGTCGAGCAAGACGGCGGAGGCGGCGGTCAGGGCCGGGGGGGCGGGGGCGCCGGAGGGAACGATGACCATGGGCGCCTGGTCCGGACTATTCTCCGGCCCGGCCGGTGGAGACGGGGGGACCGCCCTGGCGGGGACAGACGCGGGAAAGCCCAAAAGCAGGACACCACAGAGGACGACGAAGAGGGCCGCCCGACCCGCGCGACCGTGTCGATGACGGGAGCGGGACATCCTGCCTCCCGGGCGGCTCAGGCCTCAGGCCGCGGTCTGACCCGTCGCCCCGCCGCCGGCGACCCGAGGGGCGACCCCAGACCGGTGTCGGCCCGCGCGTAGCTGCCGCCGTTCCCGACGATGGCCGCGCGGAGTTCCTGGAGGAGTTGGGGGGCGACGTCGATGAGCCGGTCGTAGATGGCGCGCCCGTCGACCGGGAGCATCCGGACCTGCCCGTTCCCGACGACGAGGAAGCCCACCGGCCGGATGGTCACTCCGGCGCCACTACCTCCGCCGAAGGGTAGTCCGCCGGAGGCGCCGTTCTCAGTGGACCGGTCCGGCTGCATCTGGGGCTTCTCGTGCGCCCGCTTGACGCTGCCCGTCCCGTACTCGGCGCCACCCGCCGCGAACCCGAACGACACCCGGGAGATGGGCATGATGACGCTCCCGTCCTGGGTCTCGACCGGGTCCCCCACGACTGTGTTCACGTCGACCATCTCACGAATGCTTTCCATTGCCGTCTTCATCAGGCCCTGGATGGGGTGTTCAGGCACGGGCTTCGCCTCCCGGGAAGGCTCCCGCCCGCCGCAGCTTGTAGAGGTTCGCCGCCACAGCGGGCAGGGCACCGATAATATGGCCGACCCTGAGGACCCCTATTCCCGTGAGGCGGCTGCGCAGGCCCCGTCCGGCGAAGTCAGCCGTCACGTCGTACTCGGGTTGTCCGGGAGCGAAGCGCAGGTAGCCGTGGGCCAAGGCGGCCAGGTTTCCCTTCACGGCCCAGACGGCCCCGGTGGCGAGGGCCGTGGCCGCCGCATCGGAGAGACCGATCGCCGTGACCCACGAGAGCCTCCGCCAGACAGCTTTCCTGGCCAGCCCGAGCAAGAGGTCGGTCAGGCCCCGGATCGCATCTTCCTTGGCCTTGCCCCCGTGAGCGGGTGCGACCGGCCGGTCGCCCCGTCCTCCGGCCTGCCGCGAGCCGACGGCCCGCCTCAGGAGCTCGGCCAGGGGCACCGCCAAGCGCCAGGCCAGGCGGCCCCGGAGCGCGCTGAACTCGAAGACGACCTTGGCCCCGCGGCTCCAACCCTCGAAGGCGCCGTGGATACGGTAGCTCACCGGGACGAGAACAACCAGAAGAGCCAAGACGCCCCAGGCCAACAGGCCCAGGGTCAGCATGGCCTCGCGGACCATGGCGGCATCACCCTCCGGAGGAACAATCTCCCCCCGGAGGGCGCCGCTTATGATAGCCCTACCTCAGCTTAGCCAGGTAGTCGAGAATGCCGGCGGCGATGGCCTCGCCCACCTTCTGCTGGAAGGCTCGGTCGCCGAGAAGCGCCTCCTCTTCCGGGTTCGTCAAGAACAGGGTCTCGCAGAGGGCCGCGGGGCAGCTCGTCTCCCGCAGGACGAAGAAGTTGGCTTCCTTGACGCCCCGGTTCCGCCGCTTGATGGCCGCGACGAGCCGGGCCTGGAGGAAGGTGGCCAGCGTGTTACCGAGCCTTGAGACCGGGTAGTGGTACGTCTCGGTCCCGCCGGTCTTGGGATCGGTCCAGCCGTTGCCGTGGACGGACACGAAGAGGGCGGCCCCCGCCGCGGCGGCCAGGTCGGTGCGCGCTCTCAGGGTGACGGCCCGGTCGTCCCCGCGCGTGAGGCGAAGGCTCACTTTCCCGGCCAGGGCCTCGGCGGCCGCGAGCGTGACGGCCAAGTTCGCGTCCTTCTCCGCCAAGCCGCCCGGCCCCGTCGCTCCAGGGTCGCTTCCCCCGTGCCCTGGGTCGAGGACGACCACCGGCAGGGGGAGCGGTGCCGGCGACGGGCTGGGAGGGTCTGGAGCCGGGCCTGGGGTTGGCTCCGGAACGGGACCCGGCCCGGGAGGAGTCGCCGGCAGGCCCGAGTCCGGCCCGAAAGCCGCGCCGGCCAGGACCGTGCCGGGGTAGTAGTAGAAGAGGATCTCGCGCAGGCTTCGTCCCAGGCGCGCCTGGCCCTCGGCGCCCCACTGGCAGAGGCCGACCCCGTGCCCGGCGCCCCGGGTCGTGACGGCGAACTCGCCGGTCACGTCTTCGACCAGGGCCGAGTCGAGCCCGAGCCGTTGACGCAGGTCCGCCCCGGCGAGGGTCGTGCCGGCGGCGGCGACCTCCACCGCCCGGCCCGACGGGCTCCGGCGCTTCACGCCGAGGAACTCCACCCCGAGGCGCTGCGACGCGTCGGCCAGGCTCACGCGCCGGGTCGAGCGATAGTCGGGGGAAATCTCGCAGTACTCGCAGGGAACCCCACCGAGGTAGGGGAGGGCCGTCCCCCAGACCTCGGACGCAGACGCCGTATGGCCGCCGCAACTCGAGTGATAGACCGTCTCGGCCAGTCCGAAACCGAAACCTAGGTACAGCTGACGGGTGGTGTCCACCGCCGCCGAGACCTTCGCCCAGTTGCGCTCGTAGTCTTCCTTCCAGTCGGCGCGCAGCCGCTCCGGCGAAAGGTACCCCTGGCAGTGGGCCGGGTCGGAGCAGACGTCGGCGCCGGGGTGTTTGGCGCAGCCCGTTCCGGCGAAGACCCGCAGCCGCCGCAGGGCGTACGTGCGCGCCGCCACGGCCTGGGCCTTCAAGGCTTCCGGCTGGAAGCTCGTGGGCATCTCGGCCGCGACGGCGCA
>CALMHV010000154.1 GCA_937863905.1 uncultured Bacillota bacterium | reverse complement strand
CGCGGCGGCCGGTGGAGGATCGGCGGCCGCCGGCGGGGAGGGGGCGGCGGCCGATACGGGCCTCCTGGTCCAGGAGTTCCTGCCCGGCGGACACGAGGTCATCCTCGGGGCCAAGCAAGACCCGCACTTCGGCCCGATCGTCCTCTTCGGCCTGGGCGGCATCTTCACCGAGGTCCTGCACGACGTGGCCATCGGCTTGGCGCCGCTCGCGCCGGCCAAGGCCAGGCGCCTGATCGAGAAGATCAAGGGCTACGCCATCCTCCGGGGCGCGCGCGGGCAGGAACCCTCCGACGTGGACGCCCTGGTCGACGCCCTGGTCCGTCTGTCGTGGCTCGTGGCCGACCATCCGGAGGTCGTCGAACTCGACCTGAACCCGGTGAAGGTCTTCGCGGCGGGGAAGGGCTGCCGGGCCGTGGACGCGAGGCTTCTGGTGAGGAGCTAGCGGGTCTCCGTAGCCCCGTCGGCGGGTCTTCGCTCCTGGAGGGCCGCGCCGGGCACAACCTGGAGCGCGACGATGGCCCCGAGGATGAAGACGCACCCCGCGACCTGCAAGGGCGCCAGGGTCTCCCGCAGGAACAGGGCCGCCAGGAAGGTGGCCCACACGGGCTCGAGGGTCGCCGTCAAGACGGCCGAGGTGGCGCCGACCTGGCGCAAGCCGGTGAGGAAGAGGCCGAACGGGATGGCGCTGGAGAAGACGGCGAGGTAGAGGAAGAAGCCCCAGTCGGCTCCGGTCCAGTGACGGGCGAGGACGACCCAGGGCGGCTGCACGACGGCCCAGAGCAGGCTGCCGGCGGCCGTCCCCCAGAAGAGAAGGGTCCAGGGGCCGTACTTGGTGAGCCCGACGCGGCCGGCCAGGGAGCAGAAGGCCAAGGCGAAGGCGGAGGCGAGCCCGAAGACAAGACCCGCGGGGGTCGTCGCCAACCCGCCGCCCGGCCCCCGCACGAGCAGGAAAGACCCCACCAAGGCCGCCGCCAGGACGGCGAAGGTCGCCTTTCCCGGGCGACGCTTGTAGACCCGGATCTCGTAGACGGCGGTCAGGATCGGGGCCAGAAACTCCAGGAAGATGGCCACGGCGATGGTCGATTCCCGGATGGCGAAGTAGTAAGTCGTCTGGGTGCCGACGAGGCCGAAAACACCGTAGGCGGCCAGGAAGGGAAGGTCGGCGACCTTGACCCGCAGCAGGCTGGGTCTGGCCACGGCCAGGCCCAGTCCGACGATGAGGCAGGTGAGGGTCATCCTGAACTGGACCAGGGTGATCGGATCGATGTCCCGCGAGGTGAAGATGAACTTCACCAGGACTCCGGCCACCCCCCAGAGCAACGCGGCCAGAGCGATAAGGAGATAGCCCTTCGCTCTTCTGTCCAGATATGGTCTCTCCCGTCCCAAGAAGCCAAGGTATTTCGCCTCCCAGGCCTTCTCCCTGCCGGGTCAGCCGCCCGCGGGTTTTCGGCCGGCCGCCCTCGGGTTTTCGGCCTGCCGCCCTCGGGTATTCGGCCTGCCGCCCTCGGGTTTTCGGCCTGCCGCCCTCTGGGTAGACTACCGCGGCAGAGGGGGCTGGGTCGTGCGCGAAGTAGAAATCATTGTCCTGCGCCTGCTCCAGGACGAGTTCCCGGTCTGTCCCCGACCCTTCCTCGAGCTGGCCTGCCGGGCGAACCGCGGTTTCTGTCGGCCCCGGACGGTGTACTTCGAGGTCATCGGCCCCGGCTCGAAGCGACGTGCCGTGGTTGCCCGCCACAAGGTGAAACCCGTCTCCGAGCGGGACGTCATCGCGGCGGCGAGCCGGCTCGTGCAGCGTGGCCACGTCCGCTGCCTGGCCGGTGTCCCGGGTCCGGTCGGCCCCTCCCCCGGTTCTCTGCTGTGGCGGCTCGCCCAGGAGCTTCAGAGCGGACTGCCCCTCGTGGCCGAACCCTACCGCGAGGTCGCCGGAAGACTCGCCATCTCCGAAGAGGAACTCCTGGAGCGCATAAAGTCTCTCCGCCAAACGGGAGGGCTGCGGCGGATAGGGGCCATCCTGGGTGTTCCGTCCCAGAATCGCCACCAGCAGGGGCAGTAGCTCTGGACTGGTCGGGAGGGAAACGGGCTGGTGCGACGAACCGCACAGGGTTTCCCGGCGCGTCCAG
>CALMHV010000153.1 GCA_937863905.1 uncultured Bacillota bacterium | reverse complement strand
AGGAGGTCTCCGGAGTAGGCGGCCGGGAGTGCGGGGGGGTTCGGCGCAGGCCGTCGGGGAGCGGGCGAGCGCTGTCTGGAGTGGGCCGTCGGGGAGCGGGCGTGGTCCGGCGTAGGCCGCCTACGAACCAAGATTCCCGAGGCTCCCCTCGGGAATCTGTTCGTTAAGGCCGAGCCGGAGCCGCGCCCCGCGACCCGACGGCCGAGCCGGAGCCGCGCTCCGCGACCCGACGGCCCGCCGCCGGAGCCGCGCTCCGCGACCCGACGGCCGAGCCGGTGCCGCGCTCCGCGACCCGACCGGCCTAGTAGTCGGTCACAATCTGCAGCGCGAACGGCAGGCTCTCCGGGTCCGTCGCCTTTCCGTCCGGATCGAAGTAGCCAACGATCGTCACCAGTTGCCCGACGCGGCCCTCAAGCTCGGCCGCGATGGCCGTGTTGCCCGAAGCGTAGGTGAGGTCCAACTCGCCCTCCCCGCCGTAGGCGAACTCGAAGTGCCGGCCGCCCTGGGTACTCACGTGGAGCAGGCCGGTGAACGTGACCGGCAGCTTCATCGTCCGGTCCATCAGTCTCTTCAGCATCGTGGCGGCTTCGGCGCGCGTCGCCGTCCCGAGGGGGGCGATGGTCGTCGGTGTGCGGCCCTTCACGAGGCCCTCCCCGACGGCTTGCGCCACGCCTTCCCTGGCCCACTGGGCCACGAGCTTGGTGTCCGTAAAGTCGCGAAGCAGGTAGGTCATCTCCGCCGCACCCAGCCCCTGGGCCAGGTCGACCTGCTCAAGGGCCCGGGCCAGGAGAACGGCCAGTTCCTGCCTGGTGATGCTCCGTTCCGGTCCGAAGGTCGTCGGGCCCAGACCCTGGACCAAGCCGGCATCATAAGCCGTGTGGACCTCCCGGGCGAACCACGCTCCGGAGGGCACGTCGGCGAAGGGGGTTACCCCTGACCCCTCCTTGGGGAGGCCCAGGGCCCGGACCAGCAGGGCGCAGAACTGCGCCCTCGTCACGAGTTCCTGGGGCGCGAAGGACCACGGCGAGACGCCCTGGATGACCTTCCGGCCGGCCAGGATCTCGATGTCGCGCCGGGCCCAGTGGGTGGCAACGTCGCCAAAGGTCCGCACCGACGACAGCACCCCGTACTCCGACAGGTGCCACAGGCTGGCCACGAGAACGCCGGCCTCCGGGTCGTACCGGCCGGGCACGAAGACCCAATCCCCAACGTCGGGGTCGTAGACATAGAGCCCGACCCTCGCCGGGTCGACACCGGACAGGCGCGCCGCGTCCAGCTCGATCACGATGGTGATGGGTCGGACGAGGTCGTGGACCTCGCTGCTTCCCCGGGGCTGGTCGAGGACCATCGAGAGGTCGAAATAGACTCCGGGACTCGTGAACTGGCCCGAAGAGGCGCCGGGGTCCGGTAGCGAGGCCACTCCGGTGACGGCCATCCACAGGCTGTCGCCAGGCGCCGGAGGACCGACCACGCCCGCCGGAACGAACACCGTGACCCCGTTGCCGAAACGCAAGACAGTGTCGAACCTGGGGTCGATGGTTCGGTGGCCGCCTCTTAACGAGTCCTCCACGGTGACATCCACGGTGACATTCACGCTCCGGACCGGCAAGCCCGTGTAGACCGGGTCGGTACTGACCGCCACGTGGGTGATGGTCGCCGTCCCCGCTTCCGTGTTCTGGTCCCCGGCGGCTTCCACGGCTACACTCCGGGGGACGCTCCAGTTGGCCGCGGTGAAGACGAGGGTGAGCGGTCCGGATGAGCCGCCGCTCGAGACGGTGACGCGCTGGTCGGGGGTTACGGTCACGGTCACGTCGGCCGCCGGCGGCGTGGAAAGACACACCGTGTAGGTGTCCCCGTACGAGCCGA
>CALMHV010000152.1 GCA_937863905.1 uncultured Bacillota bacterium | reverse complement strand
CATGGCCTACGACTTGAGTCTGGGCCAGGCGGCCTCGCGGCACGCGTCGTACCTGGAGGCCAATCCCGGCTCACCGGCCCACGACGAGATGCCGGGAACGCCCGGTTTCTGCGGGGTGAAGCCCGGGGAGCGGGGCGCGTACTGGGGGTACGCCGGGAGCGTGTCCGAGGTCGTGGCCTACGAGGGCCCGGCCGAGGCGGCCGTCGAGGCCTGGCTTGCGACCATCTACCACCGCATCTCGCTGGTCCACCCGGCGAACACGGAGATGGGGTACGGCTACGGCGCGCGCGAGTCCGGGGAAGCGTTCAACGTCATCAACAGCGGGCCCGGCGGGGACGCGGCCTGGACGTCCGAGGCCGTCGCCTGGCCTTACCCGGGCCAGACGGGGGTCGCGACAAGCTGGCCGGGACTGGAGAATCCCGATCCTTTGCGTCTTTATCCGGGCACGACTGGCCCCTTGGGGTACACGATAACCCTGACCTTCGCGGAGACGCCGAAGAGCCTGACCCTCACGGAGTGGACCCTCACGGGCTCGGACGCGTCCCGGGCGGAAGTGATGACCTTCTCGCCGGGAAACGACGACCGGCTCAGCGACACGGTCTCCCTGATACCCTACCAGCCGCTGGCCTCCCTGACGACGTTCTCGGTGCGGCTGGCCGGGACGGTCGACTACGGGCAGGGCGCGAGGCCGTACGAGCGGACCTGGTCGTTCACCACCGGGCCGGGGGAGCTCGAGGTCGGCCCGGAATGGAGCTACCGTCTGTGGCTGACGGGCGACAACATGCGCTTCGAGCTCAAGGGCTTGCGGATCCGTGACGGTTTGAGGGTCTTCGTCGGCGGGCTGGAGGTCAGGGACTTGACCGTGGCTTCGCGCACGGAGCTGTCCTTCCGGCTCCCGCCGGGCCTGGATGGCACGCGGGATGAGCTCCTGTTTGTCGCCAGCGACGGCCTTACGGCCGGCAACGACCTTCCGGACGGGGTCGACCCGGAAACCGGCGGCAGTCCGTTCGTGGCCGTCGGGGTGAGAATCCTCGGCGCCGGTCTGGAGGTCTCCGGTCTGGCTTACGGTACGGGCGGACCGGTCCTGGTCCCGGAAACCGCCCTCGCGGCCCTGGGCGCGGTTCCCTTCCGCATCGAGGCCCTGGACCGGACCCACTGGACGTTGGGGGTGGCCGCCGGGTGCGTCACCGAAGAGACTCCGGTGGCCTGCGTCGCGGGACGCACGCTCGTCATGCGCCTGGCGCCGCGGACCATCGGCGACCAGGGCTACGTCCCCCTGGAGTTCGTCGAGGCCCTGGTCCGGTCGACCTGCGCCTTCCCGGACATCGCCGTCCACTGGGCCAAAGACAACGTGGAACGTCTTGCCGGGATGGGCATCGTTTCCGGCATGGGGGATGGAAGTTTCCGCCCGGACGCCAGACTGACGCGAGCCGCATTCGTCAAGATGCTGGTCAAAGCGAGGGGCCTGGCCCTTGTTCCGGGCCAGGCGGGCCCCTTCACCGACACCGCGTCGCACTGGGTCGTCTCACAGGGCTACCTCGGCCCGGCCCTGGAGGCCGGCATCGTGACGCCGGCGGACTACCCCAACGGGCTCTTCCAGCCCGACCGGGACATCACTCGG
>CALMHV010000151.1 GCA_937863905.1 uncultured Bacillota bacterium | reverse complement strand
GCTGGGCTGAAGGAGGATTTGCGATGGTGGGCAGCGGCCTGGAGAGAAGTCGGGCGATGGCGAGGCCGAGAGAGGGCCTGAATCTCAAATACGTGGCTCTCGGCGTGGTGGCGGCCTTCCTTGTCGCCTTCGTCTTCTCAGGCATAGTCGGCTTGGTCATGTACCAGGGCTGGTTGAGCGAGGCTTACTCACCCCTGGTCATGAACATCGTGAGTTTTCTGAGTCTTTTTCTCGGCGGGCTGTACGCGGGACGCCGCGCCGGCACGGCCGGCTGGGCCCACGGCGCTTTGACCGGCTTTCTCTATATCACCGTAATCTCGGGGCTGGGTCTGGCCGTGTTCAACCAAGTCGCCCCCGTCCTGGTCTTGTTGGGACGCGCCGGGCTCAGCGTGCTGCTGGGAGCGGTGGCCGGCACGGTGGGCATCAACCTTCGCCGCTGAAACGCCGGCCCTCAAATGGCGGCGGGCGGTCCGTTTGGCCCGCCCGCGGCTGCCTGTCTATTCGATTGTCTCGCCCTTGCCAAGGGCATCTTCCGCGTACCTGACCATCACGCGCACCATGTTCCCGCCGATCCGCCCGCCGACCGCGCCACACTCGCGAGACGTCATCTCGGCCCAGCCCTTGTCGCTGACTTTGGCCGTCAGACCGAGTTCATCGGCGACTTCGTACTTGAACCGGTCCAGAGCCTCGCGCGACACAAAGCCTTGTCCCCCAGATCGGGCCATGACTCCACCTCCTTTCCGCAGCTATCTGCGTGTCTAGTGTCTCGTGCGACGGCGGCGCTCATGTTAGAAGTATCTCGGCGAATAGCCGTCTAGCAGGCCATTTAAGCTGGCGCGCCCATGGGCGGGCGGACCGAGCCGACGAGAAACCTCGCCGCGGAACGGTGAGTCCGCGATTGAGCATGATAAACGCAAACAGAATCGACCAGGACCACGGGCGGGTCAGGATGTCCTTCCGGAAGAACCCACCGGGAGGAAAGCCTGGAGACGGCGAGAACCCTAAGCGGGTTTCGCCAAGGGAGTGCTTGGTCCAGTGAAGCTTGAAGCCAAGGAAGACCGATGCTCCGGGTGCCGCACGTGCGAACTCGTCTGCTCGATGCGGCATTTTTCACAGCCGAATCCCAAGCGTTCGGCGGTTCGCGTCTCGGGAGCCTTTCCGGCCCCCGGCAAATACTCCATCATCCTGTGCGACCAGTGCGGCGCCTGCGCCGAAGTCTGCCCGGTCGAGGCCATCCGCAAGGTGGGCGACCGCTGGGAGATAGATCCGGACCTCTGCACGGGCTGCCTGCTCTGTGTCGAGGAATGCCCCGAGAAGGCCATGTTCAGCCACCCGGCTGACGCTGTGCCCTGGAAATGCGTCCTTTGCGGCGAGTGCGTCGCTTACTGCCCGCGACAGGCCATCGTGGATGAGGATGGGGAAGCGGTCTGGGCCGGTGTGGCCGCGAAGAAGAGGGCGCGATCCTCCGGGAGGTGAGCGGCAACATGCCTGACAAGAAGCTCTTTGGCTACGGCGGTCGCATCCTCCGCGTGAACCTCTCGAGCCGCACGGTGAAGACGGAACCGACCCCGGAGAAGCTGGCCCGCGAGTACCTGGGCGGGCGGGGTTTCGTCGCCAAGCTCCTGTGGGACGAACTCGCCCCCGGCGTCGAGCCGTTCTCGGAAGGCAACAAGGTGGTCATCGCGTCCGGACCTCTGGCCGGCCTGTTCCTGCCCGGCGCCGGCAAGATAGAGATGGGCACGAAGTCCCCGGCGACAGGACTCTACGGCGAGGGCAACATGGGTGGTCACCTGGCCGGCGAGCTCAAGTTCGCCGGGTACGACGCCATCATCATCGAAGGGGTCGCCACCAAGCCGTGTTTTCTTTTGATCGACGACGACAAGGTCGGGATTCGCGACGCGGCCAGGTACTGGGGTAAGGGCGCGTTCGAGGCCGAGAAGATGCTCAAGGACGACCTGGGTGAGGATTTCAAGGTCGCCACGATCGGCCCGGCTGGGGAGAACCTGGTCGTCTACGCCGTGGTCTCGCACGATTTCGGCCGTCAGGTCGGCCGGACCGGCGTCGGGGCCGTTCTCGGCCACAAGAAGGTCAAGGCCATCGCCGTCCGGGGCTCGCGCGGCTTCGAGGTCGCCGACCCGGAGGGTGTCTTCAAGAAGGGCAAGGAGATGTACGAGGTCTGCTTCGCCAAACCGGGCTTCGAGGAGTGGACCCCGTACGGCACGGCGGGGGTAACGGACTGGATCAACGACATCGGGGCCTTCCCGACGAAGAACTTCCAGACCGGTTACTTCGAAAAGCACAAGCAGATCAATGGCTCGGCCCTCCGCGAGAGGATCCACATCCTCGATAAGGGCTGCACCGGCTGCCCGATTCCCTGCGGCAAGTACAGTCGCACGACCTACAAGGGCAAGACCATCTACGTCGAAGGGCCGGAGTACGAGACCATCGCCCTGATGGGCGGCAACCTGGCCATCGAGGCCATCGAGGAAGTCGCCTACTTGAACTACGTGGCCGACGAACTCGGCCTGGACACCATCTCGGGCGGGTCGGTCGCCGGGTTCGTCATCGAATGCCTCGAGAAGGGCGTCCTGACGCCGGCTCAGGTCGGCCGGGACATCAAGTGGGGCGACACGGAGGGTGTGGCCTGGCTCCTGGAGAGGATCGCGCGGCGCGAGGGCATCGGCGACCTCCTGGCCCAGGGAGTGAGGGCGGCGGCGGCCGAGTTCGGCCAGGGCTCGGAGAGATACGCCATGCACGTGAAGGGTCTGGAGATCTCGGGCTACGAATCGCGGTTCGCGCCGGCCATGATGCTGGCCTACATGACGGCCGACATCGGCGGCCACCACAACCGCGCCTGGGCCATCACCTACGACGCGGCCGTGGGCCAGGACAAGATAGAGGGGAAGGCCTGGAAGGTCATCGAGCTCCAGCACATCCGGCCCCTCTTCGACGCTTTGGGCCTCTGCCGGTTCCCGTGGATCGAAATCGGCTTCGAACTCGAACACTACGCCGACATATTCCCCTTGGTCACCGGGTGGACGTCCTCGTGGGAGGACCTCCTCAAGATATCGGAGCGGATCTGGAACCTCACCCGGTGCTTCAACCGCCGGGAGAAGCCCGACTTCGACCGCCGGGACGACCTCCCGCCCCCGCGGTGGCTGGAGGAGCCCCTGCCCAGCGGGGCCGGGAAGGGCAAGTTCATGTCCCCCGAGAACGCCAACAAGATGCTCGACGAGTACTACGCCCTGCGCGGCTGGGACAAGAACGGTCTGCCGACCCCGGCCAAGCTGAAAGAGCTCGGGTTGGAGTTCGTGCTCGACCAGCTCCCGCTCGGGGCGGGCCAATGCGGGTAACCGTGCGCGTGGTCGGCCACGCGGTCGAGTACTTCCCCGGTCGGAAAGACGTCTATGAGCTTGAAGTGGAGGGCCCGGTGCGGATCAGCGAGCTCCTGGCGAGGCTCGGGGTCGGCCGGGCCCTGGTCATGGCCGCCATCGTGGACGGCCAGCGGCGCGAGTTCGACTTCGTCCCACCCGAAGGGGCGGAGGTCATCCTCATGACCCCGCCGGCGGGAGGGTAAGCGGCAAGAGGGTCGCCATCTGCTCCGACCAGGACAGTTCAGGGATGGCGGGCCGCTCTTCGCTGAGTCCGGCGGCCACCTCAGCGTTCCCGTCGGGCCACACCCGCTTCCCGCGCCTCCGGAGGAGCCGCGTCAGATACCCCCAGGGCAGGTAGAGAGCAGGTCCGGGGTCGGCCGGGTCCCACAGCGCCGACGTCTTCACGCCCCGGTAGGAAGCCAGCCATTCGCCAAGCGTCAGACGCCCGTCCCGCCACTGGAAGAAGGCCACGGCCAGGTCCCGTCCGAGGTAGACCCACTTGACGGTCTCCCTGGACTGGGCCTGCGGCGGCACCGGCTGACCTGTGGCGTCAAGGTAGGCCGTCAGGGGGAAATCGACCCCGGTCGGCACGGAAAGGGAATGGAACAGCCAGAGCCTGGCGTTGAC
Organism: uncultured Bacillota bacterium; assembly: GCA_937863905.1. GTDB lineage: Bacteria > Bacillota > Sulfobacillia > UBA995 > UBA9673 > CALMHV01. Next base: position 561 of record CALMHV010000151.1, on the reverse strand, counting down.
CTCGATGAGCTTCAGGCGCCCGTCGCGCGGGTCGCGCTTGAACTCGGCCATGCCCAGACCGGTGTAGCCGACGTGGTCAAACAAACTCCGGCCGAGCCGCAACACCTCTTCGTCGTGCACGCTTTCAAAAAGCGTCCCCGTCCCGAAGCCGGGCGGGAACTGGCGCACCTTCCGCGAGACAAACTCGGCCAGGTTCCGACCCCGGCCATCCCGGTAGGTGCTGTAGAAGAAGAGGCGCGTCTCGTCGCCCGGTATGACCTCCTGGAGAACGTAGGCGATGTCCCGGGGAAGGCAGCCTAGGGTCCGCGCCGCCTCAGCGGCGTTTCGCACGACAAGGACCTTGTTCTTGGTGAGCCCCCAGAGGGCGTAGGTGAGCGAGGGTTTCAGGACGGCCGGGAAAGGAAAACCCGGCGGCAGGTCGGCCGAGTCGGCCAAGCCAGCGGTCACGACCGCCGTCCGGGGGACCGGCACGCCGGCCCCGGCCGCGAGTTCGTAGGTCTCGCTCTTCTCGAGGAAGGCTTTGGACAACTCCAGGCGCGGCAAGACGAAGGTGAAGCCGCG
>CALMHV010000150.1 GCA_937863905.1 uncultured Bacillota bacterium | reverse complement strand
CCCGCCGCGCCTCCCGGGCCGGGGACACGGTCCGCGACCTCTGGCGCGAGATGCTCCTGACCGTGCAGAACCGCCCGTTCCGCGCGGCCGTCCTCATCTACCTCTTCACCTGGATGGCCATCGACGTCCTCCAGGTGACCTTCGTCTATTTCCTGCGCTACGTGATGGGCATGGAGGCCATGTCCTCCATCGTCTTCGGGCTCCTCTTCCTGACCGCGGCCCTCTGCCTGCCCCTGTGGGTCTGGGTCAGCGAGCGGTGGAGCAAGAAGGTGGCCTACGCGACCGGTATCGGTTCCCTGGCCCTGGTCCTCTGCGGGGTCGCCTTCCTCCGCCCCGGGATGGTCACGGCCACCTACGCCCTGGCGGTGCTGGCCGGGATAGGGTTGTCGACGGCCCACGTCATCCCCTGGTCCATGATCCCGGACTGCATCGAGTTCGACGAACTCCGCACCGGGCGGCGGCGCGAGGGGCAGCACTACGGGTTCATGACCTTCGCCCAGAAGGTGGCGTCGTCGGGGGCCATCTTTGCCACCGGGCTCACCCTCCAGAGCGTCGGGTACGTGGCCGGGGCGGCGCAATCACCCGGGACGCTCCTGGCCATCCGCCTCCTGCTCGGCCCGATTCCCGCGGTTCTCCTCGGCCTCGGCCTGGTCACCCTGGTCTTCTACCCGGTCACCCGGGCGGGGCACGCCGAGGTCAGGGCGCAACTGGCGGCGCGGAAGCAGGCCGAGGCGGAGGCCGCACCAACGAGGAGGAACCAACTATGAGCGAACGCCCGATAGCGCCCTGCCCCATCTTGGTCCGGCCGGTCGTCACCAAGAGCGACCTCCGGACGTTCATCACCCTTCCCTGGAAGCTCTACCGCTCCGACCCGAACTGGATTCCCCCGCTCATCTCCGAGATGCGGTCGACCCTGACCGGGCCGGACAACGCGCAGTTCGCCGCTGGCCCGCACGTCCTCGCCCTGGCCTACCGGCTGCCGGCGGGCGCCGCCCGCCCCCAGGTCGTTGGGCGCGTCGTCGCGGGCATCAACGAACCCGTGAACCGGGCCAAGGACCGCAAGACCGGGTACATCAGCCTTTTCGAGTCGGAAAACGACTACGACACGGCCCGGGCCCTCTTCGATTGGGCCTGCGGCTGGCTCCGCGAGAAGGGGATGACCGCCGTCCAGGGCCCCGTCTCGCCCACCAACGGCGACGACTACCGGGGCCTTCTCGTCAAGGGGTTCGACAGCCCGCCCGTCCTGATGGACACCTACAACCCGTCCGTCTACGTCGACTTCTTCGAACGCTACGGGTTCGTCAAGGACATCGACCTCTTCGCCTACCTCTACCGTCCGGACAGCCTCTCGGGCCGGTACGATAAGGTGGCGGCCTACGCCATGTCCCGGTACGGCTACCGGACCGACCCCCTGAGCATCAAACACCTCGACCGGGACCTGCGGGACCTCAAGGAGGTCCTGGACAAGGCCATGCCTGAGGAGTGGGCCGACATGGTCCCGCCGACGTACGAAGAGCTTGAGGGCATCGGGCGGACCCTACGCCCCCTGGCCGAACCGGAGCTTTGCTGCCTGGCCCGCACCGGCGCCGGGGAGCCCATCGGCTTCCTCATCGGGCTGCCCAACTACAATGAGGTCCTGGCCCGCCTCAACGGCCGCCTCTGGCCTTTCGGGTTCGCCAAGTTCCTCTGGTACCGCCGGCGGATAAAGAGCGCGCGGTTCTTCGTGGCCTTCGTCGTCCCCGACTGGCGCAAGAAAGGGGTCACCGGGGCCATGTTCGTGCACGTTCTCCGGGCGGGGCGCCGCCTCGGCTACGAGTGGGCCGAAGGGTCGACCATCGGCGAGACCAACTACCCCATGCGGCGGGACGCCGAGCGGGCCGGGGGCGAGCACTACAAGACCTACCGCATTTACCGGAAGGACCTTTAGTCGACATAATCTGCCGCCCCAGAGAAGGAAACCCATCCGCCTTTGTCGAACAGCAAGTGGTTTTAGCGGATGGTGACCAAGACGAGTGGCCAGGCGGTCTTGGCAGGGGGGGCCGGCGGTGAAGATCCCCAAGAAGCGGTTGGGCGAGGCCTTGGTCGGAGCTGGTCTCATCAGTCCCGAGCAGCTTGAGCGGGCCCTCGAGCTTCAGAGGTCCTCCGGGAAGCGCATCGGCGAGGTCATCGTGAGCATGGGCCTCCTGGACGAGGACCGCCTTGGGCGAGTCCTGGCGCAGGAACTCGGCATCCCGTTCATCGCCGAACGGGAAGTCGAGGTGAAGGCCGACGTGGCCAACCTCATCAACGAGCAGGCGGCCCGGAGATACCGGGCCGTGCCCATAGATCGCCGCGGCCAGACCATCATCCTGGCCATGGCCGACCCGCAGAATGTGTTCGCCCTGGACGACGTGGCCTTCATCACCGGATGCGACGTGCAGCCGGTCGTCACGACGGAGAAGGGCGTGGACCGCGCCATCTACCTGGGCTACAAGCGAGGCCAGGCCGAGGCGGTCGACTACCAGGTCCCCGGGACGCCGCGCAAATCGCGCGACCCCGGCGCGGCTGCCCCGCAGATTGCGGCCACGCGGGCCCCGTCGCGCCCCGGACGCATCTCCGGAGGCCACGGGGGCCAGCCCGGGACGCTCATCCCCATGCCCCAATCCCCGACGGGGCTCGCCGGCGGCTTGGACGCGGCCGATCCGGGGCAGTCCTTCGACGACATCGAGGCCGAACTCAGCGGCGCCGACTACAAGGCCGCCGGCCCGTCGAAGGCCGAGCTCCAAGCGGCCGACGAAGCGCCCATCATCCGCCTGGTCAACCAGGTCATCGATCAGGCCATCGAACTGGGCGCCACCGACATCCACATCGAACCGGACGAAACCTTCTTCCGTGTCCGCTACCGCATCGACGGCATGCTGCGCGAGGTCATGAACCGGCCCATCGAACTCCACGCCCCCACGACCTCGCGTGTGAAGATCATGGCCTCCCTGGACATCTCCGAACGCCGCGTCCCCCAAGATGGCCGCATCCAGATCCGGGATGGCAAGCGGGACGTCGACTTCCGGGTCTCCACCATCCCGACCATCCACGGCGAGAAGGTCGCCATCCGCATCCTGGACAAGCGGCGGACCATCGCTAAACTGGAGAACCTCGGCTTCCATCCCGAGGACCTGGCCAAGTTCAAGGACGCCATCAACCGCCCCCACGGCATCATCCTGGCCACCGGCCCGACCGGCAGCGGCAAGACGACGACCCTCGCGGCGGCTCTCCGCGAGCTCAACACGCCGGAGCGGAACATCGTCACCCTGGAAGACCCGATCGAGTACCAGATCCCAGGCATCAACCAGGTGATGATCAACGAGAGGGCCGGCCTGACCTTCGCCCGCGGTCTGCGCGCCTTCGTGCGGCAGGACCCCAACGTCATCATGGTCGGCGAGATTCGCGACTCCGAGACGGCGGAGATCGCCGTTCGCTCGGCCCTCACCGGCCACCTGGTTCTCTCGACCATCCACACCAACGACGCCGTCGGCGCCATCGCGCGCCTGCTGGACTTGAACATCGAACCGTTCCTCATCGCCTCGACCCTGCTTTGCGTGGTCGCCCAACGCCTGACCCGGACCCTTTGCCCGAAGTGCAAGATACCGATAGACCTCCCGGACGGGGACCCGGCCCGCATCAGCCTGCACCTGGAGAGCGGTCCCCTCACCGTCTACGAGGCGCCGGGCTGCTCGAACTGTAGCGGTACGGGCTTCCGCGGGCGCATCGCCCTCTTCGAGGTCTTCGCGGTGACCGCCCGCGCCAGGCAGCTCATCGCGACGCGCGCCGGCGCCCAGGAAATCGCCAAGGAGGCCGCGCGCTCCGGGATGCGCTCTCTGGAGAGGGACGGGTGCGACAAGGCTCTCCAGGGTCAGACAAGCCTCACCGAGGTGCAGCGAGTCACCTACACCGAGGAGTTGCCGACGTGACCGAGGAAGGCGGACAGGAACTCCAGCACGTCACCTACCGCCCGGCGGAGGGACAGCGGGCGCGCTTCCAGGGCAGTGTCTCCGGCGCCAGCCGGCCGCGGCAGATCCCGCCGACCTCTTTCCGGATCAACGACCTGCTGGAACTGGGCACGAAGCGTCAGGCCATCGACCTCCTTATCACGGTCGAGGCGCCGCCGACTCTGCGCATCAACGAGGACCTCGTTCCCATCGGCGGCACCAAGCTCACCCCGGATGACTCCGAAGCCCTCCTCTACCAGATGCTCACTCCGGACATGGCCTCGCGCCTCGAGCGCCACGGCGAGGTGGACTTCGCCTACAGCATCCTGGGTCTGGGGCGGTACCGCGTGAACGGCTTCCGGCAACGCGGCTCGATTGCCATCGTCGCTCGCATCATCCCGGTCAAGATCCGGACCATCGCCGAACTCGAACTCCCGGACGTCGTCACCTCGCTGGCCAGACGGCCGAACGGCCTCATCCTGGTCACCGGGCCGACCGGCTGCGGCAAGACGACCACCCTCGCGGCGATGATCGACCTCATCAACGCGGAGAATTCGTTCCACATCGTGACCCTGGAGGACCCCATCGAGTTCCTCCACCGCCACAAGCGAAGCCTGGTCAACCAGAGGGAGATCGGCAAGGACACCCGCACCTACTCGACCGGGCTGCGCTCGGCCCTCCGCGAGAACCCCGACGTCATCCTGGTCGGCGAGTTGCGCGACCTTGAGACCATCAGCATCGCCATGACCGCGGCCGAGACCGGGCACCTTGTCCTTTCGACCCTGCACACTTCGGACGCCGCCCAGACCGTCGACCGCGTCATCGACGTCTTCCCACCCCACCAGCAGGACCAGATCCGGGTCCAGCTGGCGTCGACGCTCCAGGGCATCCTGGCCCAGAACCTCATCATGCGTGCCGACGGCCGGAGCCGGGTCGCCGCCTTTGAGATCCTGGTCGCCACTCCGGCCATCCGAAACCTCATCCGCGAGGGCAAGAGCTACCAGATCCCCACGCAGCTCCAGACGGGCGCCCGGTTCGGCATGAAGTCCATGCAGACTTCCCTCAGGGAATTGGCCCAGGCCGGCGCCATCTCCGAGGAGGAGTACCGTAACCGCCTCGCCCACCTAGCCTCGACCGGCGCCTACATCCCGCAGTCCGCGACGGGCGGCGCCGGGGGAGCGACCGGGGGCGGCCCCGGAGGGGTAGGGGGTTACGGGGGGCCGGGGGGGACCGCCGGAGGCGGCCCCGGAGGGGTAGAACGAGGGCGGAGGAGTCCGTAGCTTGGTCCTGTATCGGTACCGCGCCAAGACGCCCCAGGGCAAGACGATGGAGGGCACGCTCGACGCCTCCGACCAGCGGGAGGTGGCCCGTCTCCTGCGGAGCCGGGGTCTTCTGGTCACCTCCATCGCCGACAATCGCGAGGCCGCCCCTCCGGCGCGCCGCGCGCCCGGGCCGGGCGCAAGCCGGTCGGTGGTCCTCGGGGCGGGCGGACCCCCGGCGAAGCTTCGTCTTCTTCGTCCGCGCGGCTTGGGCCTCAAGGAAATGGCCCTCTTCTGCCGGCAGTTCGCCGTGATGATAACGGCCGGCGTGGCCATCCTCACCAGCCTCAACATCCTAACCCGCCAGGCAGCCTCAAAAGGGCTGCACCAGGCCCTCGTCCAGGTGGCGCAGGGCATCGAGCGCGGCCAGTCCCTGAGCGAGGCCTTCGCCGCCCGGAGCGACGTTTTCCCCTCCATCCTCATCAACCTGGTTTCCGCGGGCGAGGCCGGCGGCATCCTGGAGGAATCCTTCGAGCGCCTGGCCGACCATTTCGACAAGGAGTACGCCGTCAACCAGAAGGTGCGCTCGGCGATGACCTACCCGCTGGTCGTGAGCGTGGTCGCCCTCGGTGTGGGTATCTTCATGATCGTCTTCATCCTGCCGACCTTCGTGAACCTGTTCATGCAGATGGGCGCGACCCTCCCTCTGCCGACCCGCATCATCATGGGCATCAGCGAGGTCGTCAAGACCCGGTGGTATCTGATCCTGGGCGCTTTGGTCCTCCTGGTGGCGAGCTTCCAGGTGGCGGCGTCCACGCCCCGGGGCGCCTACGCCCTGGACGCGTTCGCCCTCAAGATGCCGGTCTTCGGCGGCCTTGTCCTGCGGCGGGCCGTCTGCCGCTTCGCCCGGACCCTCGGGACGCTTCTCAAGTCCGGCGTTCCGCTCTTGGTCTGCCTGTCGGTGGTCGAGCGCACGGTGGGCAACCGGCCGATAGCCGCCGCCATCGCCCAGGCCGGGGAGGAGATCCGGGCCGGGCGCGGCATCGTCGAGCCCCTCCGAGCCTCCAAGCTGTTTCCGAGTATGGTCATGGAGATGATGGCCGTGGGGGAGGAGACGGGGGCCATCGACACCATGCTCTCCCGAGTGGCGGACTTCTACGACACGGAGATCGACGTCACCGTCCAGCGGCTCTCGGCCATGATCGAGCCGCTCATCATCGTCGTCGTGGGCGGCGGGGTCGGTCTCCTCCTGGTCTCGCTCATCATGCCGATGTTCGACGTCTACAGCCAGCTCAACCTCTGACGGCGAAGGCGCCCGTAGCCGGAAGGCAAGGCCCAGGTAAGGCAGAAGATGGTGGTAAGAATAGAGGGTTATGAGAGATTGTGGCGAAACCCATAGAAAAGTGGTTGACACGGTAGGTTTGTCCTGTTA
>CALMHV010000149.1 GCA_937863905.1 uncultured Bacillota bacterium | reverse complement strand
CCGAAGGGAAGCCCGCGCTCATGACACTTCCTCCGTTTCCTCGCGGAGTTCGCGGTGGGAAATCTTGCCGACGTCGGTCTGCGGCAGCTCGCCCCGGAACTCCACGATGCGGGGGACCTTGTAGTGGGCGAGGCCCTGGCGGCAGTACTCCAGAACCTCGTCCTCGGACATCTTGCCTCGGGACTCTTTCTCGAGGACCACGATGGCCTTGACCAGTTGCCCGACCTTGGGGTCGCGCACGCCGATGACGCCGGCGGCCTTTATCTTGGGGTGCTGGTAGAGGTAGTCCTCAACCTCGCGGGCGAAGACGGAGTAGCCCTTGTACTTGATGAGGTCCTTCTTCCGGTCGAAGAAGTAGAAGAACCCGTCCTCGTCCATGCGCACGAGGTCGCCCGTCTTCAGCCAGGTGCGGCCCCAGATGGGTACGAGGGTGCGGGCCGTCTCCTCGGGAGCGTTCCAGTAGCCTTGCATGATGTTGGGACCGCTGAGGATAAGTTCCCCGACCTCGCCGACCGGCACGGGCGCCTGGGTGTCGGGGTCGATGACCGCGGCCCAGACGTTGGGGATGGGGATGCCGAAGGACCCGACCCGGCTTGCCCCCATCGGGTTGGCGTGCGACACGGCCGCCGTCTCCGTGAGGCCGTAGCCCTCCAAGATGTGGCTCCCGGTCCGCTCCTCCCACTTGCGCACGGTGGCCTCGTGGAGCGTGTCGGCCCCGGAGGTCAGGAGCTTCAGGCGCTTCCAGTCGGCGCGGCCGGTCCGCGGGTGCTCCTTCAGGTACTCGAAGAAGGTCGGGACCCCGAAGAGCATGCTCGCCCGGTGGCGGTCAATGGCGTCGATGATGTCGTCAAGGTCGATGGTCGTGAAGAGGACGAGGGTCGCCCCCAGGAACAGGCTGTTGATCATGGCCACAATCTGCCCGTAGATGTGATAGAAGGGCAGGAAGCCGATGACGACCTCCTTGCCCTCCTCCAGCACCGGCCAGAAGGCCAGGGTGTGGTAGTGCGTGGCCAGGATGTTGGCGTGGGTCAGCATCGCGCCCTTGGGGGGGCCGGTCGTGCCGCCGGTGTAGGGGAGGACGGCCAGGTCGCGCTCAGCGTCGATGGCGACGGCCGGAGGCGCCGGTAGGTCCTTCTTGAGGAGGTCCTGGAAGCGGTGCACGCCCTCCCGGACGCCGAGGTCGACGTCGGGTATCTCGATGTCCCGGACCACCTTGGCCAGGAGGCTCTTGCCGAGCGCCTTCTTGACCCAGGGGAGGTACTCGCTGATGCCGGTGACGATCACGGCGTCGAGGGCAAGGCCCGTCCCGGCCACATTATCGAAGAGGATGTCCTGGCAGATGACGACCCGGGCCCCGCTGTTGCCGAGCTGGTGCTTTACCTCCAGGCTCGTGTAGACCGGGCTCACCGGAGTCACCACGGCCCCGATGCCTAGAATGGCCATGTAGGAGATGATGAACTGCGGCGTGTTAAGGAGGTAGAGGGCGACACGATCCCCTTTCTTCACCCCGAGCCCGGCCAGGGCGGCCGACAGCCGGCGGACCTGCTCGGCCAGCTCGCGGTACCGCAGCTGGGTGCCGTAGAAGTTGACGGCCACGCGGTCGGCGTGACGCTTGGCCCGCTCCTCGAAGAGCTGGGCGATGGGGACCTTGAGGAGCTCGGTGGTGTCGGGTATCCCGACCGGGTAGTGTTTGAGCCACGGCCGGGACAGGTACGAGTGGTCTTCCTCCATGGAGTGCCTCCTCCGCAGGTCGGTTGAAGGGGCGTCGGGAAACCCCTGGCGACACGCGGAAGATGTCCTGGAAGACCTGAGAGTGGTGGAGGCGCCGGTCTAGCGCCCGGCTAGGATGGAGAGTAGAAGGGCGCAGCCCGTCCGGCGCGAGCCAAGGCTTCAGAATCTTCCGCGTTGAACGGTCCCGGGAATCAGAATGTTCGAGCCATTTAGCGGGAGGTATTGGGCGGGTAGGACCGGTTTCCTGCTAGAGGTGCTAGGAAAAGGCGGTTAGCGGGGTCGTAGGACTCGAAGAAGGGTCGGCTGACCGGGGCCCGGCCGCACGCCCGTCCGCCTTAGTCCCGTAGCACCGCCTGCACCAGGCAGGTCGGGCCGCCGCCCATGTTCAGGCCCAATTCGGCGTCGGGGAACTCCTCGACCCTGACCCGTCTCTTCTCGAGTTCGCGGCGCACCCGGGGGTTGCCGGCCACCACCAGGCAGTGGCGCGGGCCGAGAGCGAGGATGTTGCAGCCCAGGTTCTCGAACTCCCCAGGCGTGATCTCCAGGAGTTCCACCCCCTCCGCGCGGAGTAGCTCCACCGTTTCCACGGCCAGCAGGGGCAGGTAGACCACGGCCAAATCCCGGTCGACCAGGCTGATGAGCGAGAGCAGGTGCATGACCGAAGCCTGACCCTGGAAGTGAGGCACCGGCGAGGAGACGACGGTGACCCCGCGCGGCTCCAGAAGAGAGCGCAATTCGGCCAGACCTTCCGCGTTCGTCCGGTAGGTGCGGCCAACCAGGAGTAGGCTCGGGTTGAGCCAAAGGAGGTCGCCGCCCTCGGCCGTCGCGGGAGAGCGCATCCGGTGGAGGACGGGAACCCCGAACTCGCGGAAGGCCGCCTCAGCAATGTCGGCCTCGCGGCGACGCGCCGGCTTCCCAGCGTTGAAAACGATGGCCCCGTCGTTCACGACGATGCCCCAGTCGCAGGCGAAGACCGCGTCATAGACGCCGTCCTGCGCCGTGACATGACGCTCCACGCTGACCCCGGCCCCCGCCAGGACCTCGGCCAGGGCGTCCAACTCAGATGTGGCCTTTCCGAGGTCGGGGGGCGTGGTGTACCCCCAGTAGCCGAGGTCGGCCCGCGCGGCGCCGGCCGCGGTCCAGTTGGGCGGGCAGAGGAGAGCCCGCCGCAAGGGAGCTACGGCTGATTGGGCGCCCCATTTCCG
>CALMHV010000148.1 GCA_937863905.1 uncultured Bacillota bacterium | reverse complement strand
TCGAGCGAACCGTCGGGGAGGAGCCTTTCGGCCAGGGCCGTCTCGCCCCGGCGACCGAGGCCGGCGGAAACGCCCGGCCAGGCTTTGACGAAGGGCTCGGGGCCGGAGGCTTTCAACAGGAAATACGCTTTCTCGACGTGGTCGAGGACCCGGATGAGGACGGTTTCCGGCGGGGGAGCGTTCCCAGCGAACGCTTCCACCATTCCGGTCGCCCGCCCGGAGTCCCCGCCGAGGTCCGGAGGGGTCCAGTTGAGACCGATACCCGCGACGGCCAGGACGACCCGGTCACCGCGCGATTGGCTCTCCACCAGAAGGCCGGCGAGCTTGCGCCCGCGCCAGAGGACATCGTTGGGCCACTTGAGGTCGGAAGCCAGCCCAAGTTCCCGCAGAGCCGCGACGACTCCGAAACCGAGAGCCACCGGGAGCAAGCCCGCGGAGGGACAGGCGAGATCGGGCCGGAGCACTAAGGAGAGCCAGAGACCGGCGCCGGGTCCCGAGACCCAGGTCCGGCCGGCCCGGCCGCGCCCCTTGGTCTGGGACGAGGCCACAACGAGAGTCCCTTCCGGAGCGCCCGACCGGGCCCACTCGAGGGCCAGGTCGTTGGTTGACGTAACCTCCCCGCAGAAGCGGAAGGGCCGTCCGAACCGGGAGGCCCGGAGGACACGCTTCAGACCCGCCCGGTAGGCCCGGAAGAGCCGTTCAGGGTCGAAGGGGCCGGGGGCGTCAGTCGTCGCGGAAGCCGAGGGCGTCAAGGTTCTGCCGGCCCTCCTCCCGGGCTTGGGCCGCTTCCTCGGGCTTGCCTTCGGCGTCGAGGATTCTGGCCTCGAGTTCCTTTACCTGAGCCATCTGATAGCGGACCGGCCCTTTGACCGGAGCGCCGGCATACTCCGCGTAGTAACGGTGGACCTCGGTCAGGAAGTCCCGCGCGCCCTCGAGGTTCCGCCCCAGAGCGATGTAGGCCTCGGCCATACCCATCCGAGCCAGGGCGCGCCCGTCCTCGTCACGGCCCTCCCAGAGCTTCTCGGCCTGGCCGTAGAAGGCCAGAGCCTCCTTGAGGTGGCGCTCCCGGTGGTCGGGGGTGTCGATGCCCGCGATGACCAGGCAGAGGTCGGCCAGCGTGCTGAGGGCCAGAGCCTGGACGCCCTCGTCGCCGGTCCTCTTGGCCCCGTCCAGGGCCTCCCGGCACACTCCGACCGCCTGGGCCAACCCCGGCGTCTCCGCCGGCTCCACGGTCATCAGGTCGCGGTGGGCCAGGGCCAGGTTCACGAGGGCCTCCGGCACGTCGTCGTGGCGGCCGAGTTCCCGGAGAAGAGCGACCTCTTCCTCGTAGAGGCCGAGGGCCTGCCGGATGGCGTCGGGGGTTCCCGAAGAGCGAAGGACGGTGGCCCGACCAGACAGTGTCCCGACCAGGCCCGCCCGGGCGGTGTTGGTCCCGACCTCCCGAAAGAGGGCTTCCGACTGCTCAAAGGCGGTGAGAGCATGCTCCCAGAGTTGACGGCCGTGCGTGTAGGCGGCCCGGTAGTAGCCCCAGCCTTGAGCCTTGAGCCTCTCGGCCCAGCGAAGCTTCTCGTCGGCGTCCGTCAACGGAAACTCCTTTCGGGCTCGACCCGACTCAGGCCGGGTCCCGGCGTGACGGCTAAGGGCCCACCGACGCGTCGCCGGCTACGGGCCGACCCTGAAGGGCGAAGCCACGTCGGTGACCGGGTCCAGGACCATCACGGCCAGGGAGGAGCCTTGAGCCTCGAAGTAGGCAATCTTAGCCCCGTCCGGCGACCAGGCCGGAGCGAACTGGGCGGCCGGGCCGGTGGCGACGACGCGTTCGATGGCCTCGGCCGTGTCCAGGATGACCAGGTCCCAGGAACCGTCGCCGGCCTTGGCGGCCGCGGCCAGGGTGCCGTCGGGGGCCAGGGCGACCTGGCGGTAGCGCCCACCCGCCGTGAGCTTAACGGGCGGCTGGACGACGGACTCCGCAAGGCCCCAGATCACCCAGATGTCGGCCGGTCGGTGCACGATCCAGTGGGCCAGGGACTGCGCCTGCCAGGTCCAGTAGGCCACAATCGGCGAGGCCGCGCTGGTCGAGACCGAGTAACCGCCGACGTTGTCGAGTTCGCCCCCGCTCAGCAGCGCCTCCGGCGCCCCCCCTGCGGCGGCGGGGTCGTGGCGGTAGAGATCGTAACGAAAATGATGCGAGTTGTCGAAAGCCTCGTAGGTGTCGGCGGTCAGGAGTCTCTCGCCGGTCCAGCCGACGAAGGCCGAGGTCAGACCGTGGCCGGGAAGCTTCACCAGCGTCCCGCCCTCCAGATCGAGGACCCACACCGACAGCATCTGGTCGGAGTGGGCGTCCACACCGCCCAGGTTGGCCTCAATGGCCAGGTAGCGACCCTGGGGTGAGACGGCCAGGGCCACGGAACAGGGCTCGCCCAGCTTGCTGGGGGAAACGACGATGGCCGTCTGGCCGCTTACAAGGTCCAGACGTCCGACACCGACGCTGCCGGACGCGAGCGCCGGGAAGAAGACCGAGCCGGAATCCGCGCCGAAAGCGCAACTCCCGGAGGCCACACGCGGCGTGCCCGTCCCCGAAAGCACCGGACCGGCTTTGGCGACGGCGGTCATCGTGGCCACGTCACCGACGTACAGGCGGAGCTTCCCGTCCGCGTCGGCGGCCGTCCAGGCGACCATGGTTCCGTCCGGCGACCAGACCGGTGCTCCCGCGACCTCGGCGGAACCGCCCGACGTGGCGAAGACAACGGACCGGTCGCGCCCCATGCGGACCTTGCCGTCAGCCGACTCCAGGCCGCTCGTCACGGTAAGACGGTAGCGGGTGAAGGGGGCCAGGTCGGAAAGCGGCTCAACCTCGTAGGTGAGGGGCTCGCTGTTGCGTGAGGCCATCACCTTCACCGGAACCAAGACGGGCGCCGAACCACCCGGGCCGGGGTCGGCCTCGAGCCGTGTATTGGCGGTCAGCGACGGCAAGCTGACCGCCACGTCGAACCGCAGGACCAGGTAGTCCCCGGAAACCGGAAAGGCCAGGTACCCGGGCTCCGGCCAGACCGGGGTGAGGGCGATGGCGCCGGGGCGGAAGGCCTTCTCCGTGGCGACCACCGGGTCGCCGGCGGCCACGGCCGGTCTCAGCCAGGCCTGGACGGTAAACTCGTCGGGCCAGTTGGCGGTAGAGCGCAGGGTCAGGACGGCCGAGACCGTAGCCGCGGTGGCCACCGTCTCCGGAAAGGGAACGGCCTCACTCTGGGGCGAGGCGCCCTCGGCGCCAAGGTCGACCGCCAGGTAGGCCGTGACCAAACCCAACCTCACGGCGGCGGCACCCGGGTTGGCGGCCCGCAGTTCGTAGCGTTCACCGGCGACCGGGTCCGCGGCGAGAGCGTCGAGCGTCCAGGTGAGCGAGGCCACGGCCGCGGCGAAGGCTTGCGGGTCGAGGTCTCCCCCCGCTCCGGTATCGCGCGGCCGGCACCCCAAGGGGCCGGCGAGCGGGCCGGCCAGGACCACAGCCGCGAGGACGGCGGTCAAGACCGCGCGCCCAGAGAAGGCCTTCATCACTGTCT
>CALMHV010000147.1 GCA_937863905.1 uncultured Bacillota bacterium | reverse complement strand
AGCACCGCCACCGCCGCCCCGGGGAGCAGCCACCGCAGCGGGCCGACGCGGCTCCCCGTCCGGTCGGACAGCACGCTCACGAGCAGGCCCGATGGAATCGAGGCCCAGAGGATCACGGACGCGACCACGCCGGTGACCGACCCGGCCACGCCGCGCTCGAACTCAAGGTAGTAGGGGAGCCAGGTCAGGAGCATGAAGAAGCTGTAGACCGAACAGAAGTTGAGAAGGTACGCCCGGAGCAGGCGCGGGGTCAGGACGACCCGGAAGGGGGTTCCCGGCGTGGTCCGGTGGCGGCCCGCTTCCGCCGCCGGGTCCGGCCCGCCGCCGACCCGCTTGGGCTCACCGCCGACCCGCTTGGGCCCGCCGCCGACCCGCGTGGGCTCCCGCAGCAGGAGGGCGAACAGCCCGGCCATGACCACGGCCGGCCCCGCCAGGACCAGGAACGGGGTCCGCCAGGTCCAGCCGAGGCCGACGGCCACGAGGCTGGCCAGGAGATACCCGCCGGAACTCCCCAGGGCCATCCCGCTGTAGACGATGGCCGACCCGAGGCCCCGCCTGGCCGCCGGGACGGCCGACGACGAGATGGAGAACATCGTGGCGTAGTAGGTGGCCTGGGCGAGGCCGGCGAGGAGGCCGGCGGCGAGGGCGGCCCCGTAGCTCGGGGCGAGGCCGCGCAGGACCGTCGCCACGGCGAAGAGGGCGAACCCCGCGACCAGGATGCCCTTCTTCCCGATCCGGTCGGCCAGCATGCCGGCCGGTATCTGCAGGCCGGCGTAGCCGACAAAGAAGATGGAGGAAAGAAGCCCCAACTGGCTCGGGTCGAGCCCCCACTCCTGCCCGATGGCCCCGAGCGCCGGTGAGAGCACCGACCGGCCGGCGTAGAGGACCGTCCAGCCCAGGCAGCCCAGGGCCACGACCAGGCGCCAGTCCCGGCTTGGCCTCATGCGTCCGCGTATCCCTCCGCCGAGTCGTCGTCGAAGGCCGGCCCGCCATACTTCGCCAGCCACTGGCAGATGCGGCGGAGACGGTCGATGGCCCGCTTGGGGCGGTTGATGTTGTGCCGTTCACCCTGGTAGATGATGAGTCCTGTCGGAACGCCGCGCTTCTTCAGGGCGAGGTAGAGCTGTTCCGACTGGTTGAGCGGGCAGCGCCAGTCCACCTCGCCGGCCATGATGAGGAGCGGCGTCTTGATGCCGGCCACGGCCGAGGCGGGCGAGATGCGCCGATACTGCTCTTGGTTTTGCCAGGGCACGCCGAGGTCGTCCTGCCACCAGAGGTGACAGTCGTCGGTCCCGAAGGCGGCCACGTAGTCCCACATCCCGTGCTCGGAGACGGCGGCCCGGAAGCGGTCGGTGTGGCCGACGGCCCAGTTGGTCATTATGCCCCCCTGCGAGAACCCGGTGCAGTAGAGGCGGGCGGGGTCGGCCCAGCCGCGCCGGACAACTTCGTCCACCCCGGACATCACATCATCGTGCTCGCGCGGTCCCCAGTCGCCCCGGATGACCTTGGTGAAGGCCTCGCCGTAGGAGATGGACCCGCGGTAGTTGACCATGAGGACGGTGTAGCCCCGGCCGGCCCAGTACTGGGCGGCGAAGTCGAAGCCCGGGCTGTCGTACCACATCGGCCCGCCGTGGATGGAGACGAGGAGGGGCGGCGGGGTTGGGGCGGCGGTGGTGGCCGCCCCGCCGGCCGCCGGAGTCTTGGCGGCCGTTGTCGTTGGGTCGAACCCCGGCGGCAGGGCCACGACGGCCTCGACCGCCACGCCGTCGCTGTCGCGGAAGGTGATGCGCTCGTACCGGGCCACCAGGCGCCGGGAGAGCAGGTCCTCGTTCAGGCGGGTGAGGCGCACCGGAGCGGGAGTGGCGCCCGCGACCCCGGAGCCGGCGACGCTGCCGGTGGTTCCCGCGGCGGGCATGGCGTACAGGTTGTCCCCCTCCGCCGGGCGCTCCAGCCGGAAAGCCACCATCCCTCCGGCGGCATCGGCGGATGGGATCTCACACAGGCGATCGTCGACGGGGAAGGTGATGGCGCCGCCGTCAAAGGACACCAGGGCCAGGCGGGTCTGCCCGCCGTCGCCGACGAGGATGAGGATTCCCGCCCCCACCCACATCGGCGCCGCCATCACCCACCGGTCGAGGTCTGCTGTCAGGACCCGCACCGGGGTCCGGCGCAGGGGCACGGGATAGACGCGGGCGTTCCGAACGGGATCGCCCGTCCCGGCCGGTTGGTCGGGAACGACGCCGCCCACGGCGGACCACCCCTGGCCGATACAGGCGGCCAAATCGTCCACGGGCTCGGCCCCGTCCACGGCCACGGTCATGAGGTGACGCGTGCGGTAGAGGTTCTCGGGCTCCTGGGTCGAGACGAAGGCCACCTGCCGGCTGTCGGGGGACCAGCGCGGCCCTTCGGCGCCGACATCACCGAAGGTGAGCCGGCGGGCCTCGCCGCCGTCCGGCCGGATGAGCCACAGGTCAAGGCGAGAGTTGTTGTCCGGGTCGCCGGTGCGGTTGGAGACGAAGAGGATCCACCGGCCGTCCGGGGACCAGCGGGGCGATCTCTCGTCACCGGGCCCCCGGGTGAGCTGGCGCGCGGCGCGGCTGGCGACCTCGACCACGAAGAGGTGGGTGCGGACGTCGTCGAGGTACCCGACGCCGTCGTGCTTGTGCTGCACCCGGTCCAGGACGATGGGCCCGCGGTCCTTACCCTTCTCCCCGCCGCGAACGCTCTTCAGGTACTTCTTCTGCTTGGCGTCGGGGTCGCGGGCCGCGAAGACCAGGTGCCGGCCGTCGGGCGACCAGTCGAACTCACTGACGCCCTCCTCCCGCCAGGTTATCTGGCGAGGCTCCCCGCCGAACTCCGTGTCGAGGATCCAGATCTGGGGCTTGGGTTTGTCGTTGTCCCCGCCGCCGCCGTCGCCGGCTTCGCCGGCACCCTCTGCGGTTCCGGGGTCGCCGCCCGCCGCCTCCGCCTTCCCCTTCTCTTTGTTCTTCTTGGCCTCTTCCTCTTCGGCCAGGGCCGCCGCCACCTCGACCTCGTGCGCCCGGGTGGAGAGGAAGGCCAGGTAGCGGCTGTCCGCCGACCAGGCCGGTGAACCGTCGCTGCTGGCGCCCCGCGTCAGGCGGTGGGGCTCTCCGGCGCCGTCGGTCCGGGCCAGCCAGATGTTCTGGTAGCGGTCGTTGTCCTTCTTGCGGTAGCCCTGGACGACGAAGGCCACGCGCTGGCCGTCGGGCGAGACGGCGGGGTCGGAGACGTGCCGTAAGGTGTAGAGGTCGGCCAGGCGAAAGGGGATACGAGCCTCGGACATGTTCAGACCTCCCGGGAGTTCACGGCGGCCGAGACAAGGCCCGGCCTCGGGAGATACTTACCCGCCCGGACAGGCAACCCCTTCCGTCCGGACATTGCCCTTGAGTCCGTCCCGCCCCTTCCCCTGGGGTCAGTGCCGGGCTGTCGGACGCACTGTTATACTAGGGCCGAAAGGAAGGTGACCGACGTGAAGGATACACCGAAAGCGGAGAAGGACCAGCCGAAGGAACAACAGCCCCCCATCGAACAGCCCC
>CALMHV010000146.1 GCA_937863905.1 uncultured Bacillota bacterium | reverse complement strand
CGCCCCAGGTCGCGGACGCCCCGGGCCGTGGCGCCCCAGGTCGCGCTGTCCCGGGCCACGCCACCCCAGGTCGCGGACGCTGGAGCGGTGGCGGCACACCGAGGAGGGGTTTGGATGATCATCGACTCCCATGTGCACCTCGTGAGCGACGGGTGGGTTTCCGACAGCTTCCTCTTGGGGAACGCCCGGGTGGCCGTGGCGTCGGCCTCCAAGGCCACGGGCCAGGGGATGGACCCGGCCATGCTGGTGCAGGCCCTCAAGCCGGTCCTCGCCGACCCGACCGCGGAGAAGCTCGTGGCGGCCATGGACCAGGCCGGGGTCGGCCTCTCCTGTATCTGCGCCGTCGACTACGGTCTTCTGACCGGTGAGCCCGGCGTGTCCATCGAGGACCAGAACCGGGCGATTGCCAAAGCGGTTGAGCGCTTCCCCGACCGGCTCGTCGGTCTCTTCGCCATCGACCCCCGCCGGGAGGGGGCCTTGGAGATGCTGCGGCGCGGTGTCGAGGATTGGGGTCTGCGCGGGTTGAAGCTCCATCCCACCGTGGGCTACTATCCCTATGACGACGTCTGCTACCCCTTCTACGAGTACTGCCAGGAGCGGAAGATCCCGGTCCTCTTCCATACCGGCGCATGCCCGGCCCCGGTCAAGTCGCGCTTCGCCCGGCCCATCTACGTTGACGACGTGGCCAGCGACTTCCCGGACCTGCCCATCATCATGGCCCACGTCGGGCACAACTGGTACGAAGAGGCGCTCCTGGTGTGCAGCGTGAAGCCCAACGTCTCCGTCGATGTCTCCGGCTGGCAGAGGGCCTTCATGGAGAGCCCGGCCGCCTTCTACCGGGTCCTCCGGCAGGTTCTCGACGCCGTCGGCCCATGGAGGGTCTTCTTCGGGAGCGACGGGCCCTACCTCAACGTGCTGTTTCCGCTGGACCAGTGGACCAAAGCCGTTGGCCACCCCGACCTCTCGGGTTGCCCGGACGTGGTCTTCACCCGGGAGGAACTCGACATCGTCATGGGGCGCGCCTTCGCGCGGCTGATGGGGTTGCCCGGCGAGTCGCAGGCGGAGGCGGGGCGTCAGTGAGATGACGTTTGCGGCGCTGGGGCGGTGGGCTATCTTCGGTCTGGGGTCGCTGTTCATCGTCGTCCTCTCGCGGCGGTCCCTGCGCGACCCGCGCTCCCACGGGTTCTGGCGCGTCTTTGCCTTCGAGGCCCTCCTGGGGCTGCTCCTCGTGGTCGTCGGCCGCTGGTTCGTCGACCCGCTTTCCCCGCGGCAGGTGGCGTCGTGGGTG
>CALMHV010000145.1 GCA_937863905.1 uncultured Bacillota bacterium | reverse complement strand
GGAAGGGCGCCGCCGTCGGCCTCGGGTGAGACATCCGCGGCCCCGTCGTCGGCCCTCGCGGTCGTCGAGGCCGGCAGCAGAATCTCAAAGACGGCCCCCCGCCCGTGCCCGGATCGCACATCCAGCGTCCCGTTGTGGGCCTCCACGATGCTCCTGGACACGGGAAGCCCCAGGCCGGTCCCGAGTTCCTTGGTCGTGTAGAACGGGGTGAAGAGCCGTGTCCGGTCCTCGTCCGGCACGCCGGGGCCATTGTCGCGCACCTGGATGAAGGCCAGGCGTCGCCCGTCCCGGCGGGTGTAGCCGAGGGTGACAGCGACCTTCCGCCGGCCGGGGACGGGACCGCCTGGGCCGGCCACAGCGTCCAGGGCGTTCTGAGCCAGGTTCAGGAGGACTTGCCTCATCTGCCGGGAGTCGAACCTCGCCGTCACTCCGGTGGGACCGGCGGGACCCTCCAGGCTGACTCCCTGTTCGGAGGCCTTGCCGGCCAGGAGTTCGATTGTCTCCATCACCGGCTGCGACAGATCGCCGGCCGCGAGCGCCGGACGCACCGGCCCGGCCAGGGTCAGCATGGACCGGGCAATCTCGCCCAGACGCCCGATCTCGTCGGACGCGCGATTCACGTACCGCGTGCATTCGCCCCATTGGTCCCGCACCGGGCAATAGAGCCCCATGAGCTGCAGGAAGCCGAGGATGGAGGTTATCGGGTTCTTTATCTCGTGGGCCGCTTTCGCCGCCACCTCGCCGATGGCGGCCAGCTTCTCGGTTCGACGGATTTCCGCCTCGAGCCGCTGGCTCTTGCTGACGTCCTCCAGGACCACGAGGACCCCCGTGGGTTCACCGCCGGCGTCTTGGAGCGGGGAGGCCCAGACGTGGAAGAACCGCTCGCCCCCGGCGACGACGGCCGACACTTTGTCGGGCCCGCAGGGGCTCCCTGTCTCAAGAGCCCGCTTGGGCGTCGTGACGCCAAGGACCCTGTGAAGCTCAGCCATGATATCCTGCGTCGCGCCCGGCCCCACCTCCAGGCCGAGAGCGGCAAGGTACTCCGAGGCCTGCCGGTTGCCCAGCGACAGATGCCCGTCCGTCTCGAGGGTTACGAGGCCCACGGGCACGGTGTCGAGCACCGTGCGGAGGAAGGACTGCGCCTCGTTGAGCTGCTCAAGGCGGTCGCTCGCCTTCCGATAGAGGACCGCGTTGTGCAGGGCCACCGCCGCCAGGTTCCCGAGAGCGTCCAGGGCGCGCACTTCCGAGGGTGGGAACCGCCTGACGGTCGGTGAGCTGACGGCGACGGCTCCCAGCGGTATCTCGCTCACCAGGAGCGGGATGACCAGCAGCGACTTCACCCCGAGGACAGCGGCTTGCTCCCGGAAGGCGGCTCGCGAGTCGCTGGCCACGTCGACCGAGGTGACCGGACGCCTTTCGTGGAGGGCCATCCCCATCAGGCCCTCACCGACGCCCTGTTTCAGACTGAGGAGGACCTCCTCGGGGAAACCCCGGGCCGCGGCCGGCTCCAGCGTGCAGCCGTCCGGCATCACCAGGTGCACGACGCAAGGCAGGGTCGTGAGATGATGGACGGCTTCCGCTAACTGCTCGGATATCTCACGGACACTCAGAGACGAACTGAAGACTCGGCCCAAGTCGAAGAGGCTGCGGTACCATTCGGCCGTCAACTCGTGCTCCCGGTAGAACACGCGCAGGGGGTCCCGGGCAAAGAGCCTGGTCATGAAGCGCCGGGCGCCACCGGTTCCCCTGAACCAGAGGTCCGAGCCGGCGATTGGCACCCCCGTCGTGGCCGGCGCCAATGGGGGTGGGAGGCTCGGGACGGCCGCCACCCGGCGCAGACGCCTGACGGCGTCGGCCACGGGTGACCCCGGCCGTAATCCGGAACCGGCGTCCGGGCTGACGGTCTCAAGACTTCCCTCCAGGGCGTTGACGGCCGCCGGGTGGAACTGCTCGCCCGACCTCGCCCGGACATACCGAAGGGCTTCCGGGCGCCCCATACCCCGGGGCCGGGAGGGACGCGCGCCGGTCAGGGCCAGGTAGGCTTCGGCCAGCCCGAGGATGGCCGCCGGTAGTGGAATCTCCTCGCCCTGGAGGCCAAAGGGGTAGCCCCATCCGTTGTACTGCTCGTGATGGGTCTCCAGGATGCGAGCGACCCAGACGAGATTCGCCACGCGGCCGACCCGCATGGAGGCTCGGAGAGGGTGTTCGTAGGCCTGCCTGGACACCTCAGCCCCTTCGGTGGAGAGAGACCGGGAGGCCGCCAACTCTTCGGTCGGGTCCGGGATGCCCGACTCGCCAAGGCCGGTGTCGTGGAGCAGGGCCGCCCAGCGGAGGGCGTCCTGGTCGACGGGCTGGAGCCCAGCCGCGTCTCCCATCGCCGACACCAGCCGGACCAGGACGTCTTGCTGGGAGTCGACCACCCTGGAGGGCTCAGAGGAGGCGGCGATGTCCGGGGGCACCAGCTCCTCGAGCATCCTT
>CALMHV010000144.1 GCA_937863905.1 uncultured Bacillota bacterium | reverse complement strand
CCGGCTTCGCCGGCCGCACCGGGGAGGGGCCGCCAGAAGTGGCGCCGGAAGACTTTATCATCGTGAGCGGTCTTGTTCACCGCTACTCCGCCGGCACCGAGTTCGAGGTGACCGCGCTCGAAGGCGTCGACCTACGCGTGGCCCGCGGCGACTTTCTCGTCGTCATCGGGCCCAACGGGTCGGGTAAGTCTACCCTGGCCCGGCACCTGAACGGTCTCCTCCTGCCGACGGCCGGAACGGTGACGGTCGCCGGGATGGACACTCGCGACCCCGCTCACCTCTGGACCATCCGCCGGACCGTGGGGATGGTCTTCCAGAATCCCGACAACCAGATTGTGGCCACGGTCGTCGAGGAGGACGTAGCTTTCGGCCCGGAGAACCTGGGCATCCCCTCGCCCGAGATTCGCCGCCTCGTGGACGAGGCGATTGAACTGGTCGGAATGAGAGCCTTCCTCCGCCACGCCCCTCACCTCCTGTCGGGCGGCCAGAAGCAGCGCGTCGCCATCGCCGGCGCCCTGGCCATGAGGCCGTCCTGCCTGGTCCTGGACGAGGCCACGGCGATGCTGGACCCTCGCGGCCGCGAGGAAGTCCTGGGCACCGTGCGGCGCCTGAACCGGGACGAGGGCCTGACCGTCATCCTTATTACTCACTTTATGGAGGAGGCGGTCGGCGCCGACCGCGTGCTGGTCATGGACCGGGGGCGGGTCGTGATGGACGACAAGCCCGCCTCTGTCTTCGAACGGGCCGCTGAACTCGAGGCCGTGGGCCTGGCCACCCCGCAGGCGGTCGAAGTGCGGCGGCGGCTTGGCCAGGCCGGGTGCCCGGTACCGTCCTCGGTCTTGACCGGCGAGGCTTTGGCCGACTTCCTATGTCGATAGAGACCCGCGACCTCACCCATGTGTACATGTCCGGAACCCCGAGGGCCATCGCCGCCGTCGACGGCATCAGCCTGCGGATCGAGGACGGCGAAGCGGTCGGCATCGTGGGACCCACGGGTTCCGGCAAGTCGACCCTCGTGCAGCACTTCAACGGTCTCTTGCGCCCCACGTCCGGGCACGTCCTCGTGGACGACACGGACCTGTGGGGGGCGGGCGCGGCTGGCCGAGGCCGGGGGCGCCGCGTCGACCTGCGGGGCGTGCGTCGCAAGGTCGGCCTCATCTTCCAGTTTCCCGAACACCAACTCTTCGAGGAGACCGTGCTCGCCGATGTCTCCTTCGGCCCCCGGAACCTCGGACTGCCTGCGGCGGAGATCAAGGACCGAGTGGCGGAGGCCCTGCGAATCGTGGGCCTGGGCGCCGACGGGGCCGAGGGCATCGGACGCCGCTCTCCGTTCGGCCTTTCGGGCGGGCAGATGAGGCGAGTGGCTATCGCGGGAGTGCTGGCGATGCGTCCGAGCACTCTCGTGCTCGACGAGCCGACGGCCGGTCTTGACCCGCGCGGCCGAGCCGGCCTGCTCGATACTCTGGCCGACCTCCACCACAAGCTGGGCCTGACGCTTGTCGTGGTCTCGCACAACATGGAGGACCTCGCGTTCCTGGTGGACAGGGTCATCGTCCTGGACAAAGGCAAAATCGTCGGGGACGGCCCGACGCGCGAGGTGTTCAGCCGCCCGGACCGCCTGCGGTCTCTCGGTCTTGACGCTCCGCCCGTCGTCGGCCTGATGCACGCTCTGGCCGCCCGGGGGGCGAAGGTCCGAACCGACCTCCTCTATCCGGAAGAGGCCGTCGCCGAGATCATGCGGTGGCTCGGAACGCGGGCGAAGGGCCGGCGGGGCCGCAGGCCAAGCGGTGGCGCCCGCGGGAAAGACGGCGCGGGCGAAGGGGGTGACGGCGCGAGTGTCCATGTTTAGGGACATCACCATCGGCCAGTACCTCTCGGGCTCGTCCGTCGTCCACCGCCTCGACCCCCGGACGAAGATAACCATCGTCGGTGTCTTCATGGTCGTGCTCTTCACGGCCGCGAGCGCGACGGCCTACGGCGTTCTCATCGCTTTCACCGCCCTGGCCGTGGCCCTGGCCCACGTCCCGACCGGGATGCTCTTCCGGGGCCTGCGCCCGATACTCTTCTTGCTCCTTTTGACTTTCGTGCTGCAGCTCTTCCTGACCCGGGGCCGGGTGCTCTTCGAACTCGGTCCGCTCGTGGCCACCTGGGAAGGATTGCGCCTGGGCGTCTTCATGGTCTTAAGGCTCCTTCTGCTCCTGGTGGTGGCCTCGCTCCTCACCCTGACGACCTCGCCGGTCTCCTTGACGGACGGGCTCGAGGCTATCTTGGCCCCGTTCGGGGTGGTCGGCGTTCCCGCTCACGAACTGGCGATGATGATGACCATCGCCCTCCGTTTCATCCCGACCCTCATGGAGGAAGCGGACAAGATCATGAAGGCTCAGATGGCTCGTGGCGCTGACTTCGAGACGGGGAACCCGCTCCGGCGTGTCCGCAGCCTGGTTCCCCTGCTGGTTCCCCTCTTCGTGTCCGCTTTCCGCCGGGCCGACGAACTCGCCACGGCGATGGAGTCGCGCTGCTATCGCGGGGGCACCAAGCGCACCAGGCTGAACCGTCTGAAAGCCGGCGCGCTCGACGCTCTGGCCGCAGCGGCCACCGCCGTCATGGCCCTGGTGGTTATCGGCCTCAGGTGGTGGCCTTTCCGATGACCCATGGGGCCAGCGAACCTCTTCCCCGGTACCGTCTGGTCGTGGCCTACGACGGCGTCGCCTACCACGGCTTCCAGCTCCAGGGCCCGAATCTCGATACCGTGGCCGGGCGCCTCGAGGACGCCTTGGCGCGCATCTGCCCCGAGGGTCAGGAGGGCGGCCGGGTCACGGTCGAAGGAGCGTCGCGGACCGACGCGGGGGTCCACGCCTTGGGCCAGGTCTGCGCTTTCTCCAGCCGCCTGACGGTGCCCCTGGACCGGCTGCCGGTGGCCGTGAACAGCCACTTGCCGGCGGACATCTCGGTCCTGTCGGCGGAGCGAGTGCCGCCGGAGTTCGAGCCCAGGCGGCACGCCCGGTCCAAGACGTACGCATACCATCTGTGGCGCTCACGGGTGCCTTCGCCCTTCTGGCGGGACCGGGCTCTGCACGTCGTCCAGGAACTCGATCTAGAGGCCTGCCGGGCCGCCCTGGCGCCCCTGGAGGGCCGTCACGACTTCGCCGCCTTCCGCGACATGGGCAGTTCGGCGAAGACGACGGTGCGCACGATTACCAGGGCCGAACTCGTGAGCAGCCCGCTTCCGTCCGGCTGGCCGCGGCCCGGGGAATTCATCACTCTCCGCCTTACCGGCGATGGCTTCCTCTACCACATGGTGCGCATCATCCTGGGCACCCTGCTCGACGTGGGTTGGGGACGGCTGCCGCCGCTCATCACGCGGCAGGCCTTGGCGAGCGGGAAACGCGCCGCGCTCGGGCAGACAGCGCCGGCGCACGGTCTGTGGCTTGAGCGAGTGGTCTACGGCGACGGCGACGGGGACACGGCCGGCTCGGCTCCCGGCCCAGAAGACCTTGAACGTCGCGGCTTTGGCGGCTTTCACTTTCCTTGACACTGGTAGATGCCCATATTAAGATTGCTTTGTGTCTTTTTGAGGAGGCAGCTTGATGCGCACCTATGTCCCCAAACCAGCGGACGTCGAACGCGAACGGCGCTGGTATGTCGTCGATGCCGACGGAAAGACCCTCGGACGGCTGGCCAGTCAGGTGGCGGCCATCCTTCGCGGTAAGAACAAGCCCATCTTCATTCCCTTCCTGGATACCGGAGACCACGTCATCATCGTCAATGCCGACAAGATTGTCGTCACCGGTCGAAAGCAGGACCAGAAGATTTACTGGCGCCATTCGGGATACCCCGGCGGGCTGAAACTGACCAGCTTCCGTAAGCTGATGCAGACCAGGCCTGAGCGGGCGGTCGAACGTGCCGTCAAGGGGATGCTGCCCCACAACCGGCTCGGCCGGGCCATGGCCAAGAAACTGAAGGTCTACGTCGGCCCGGCGCACCCCCACGAGGCGCAGCAGCCCGTGAAGCTGGAGCTGTAGAAAGAGGTGATGGTTTTCGATGCCCAAGACGACTAAGAGTCTCGCGCAAATCACTGTCGACTACCAGGGCACCGGGCGGCGGAAGACCTCCGTCGCGCGCGTGCGCCTGCTGACGGGTGAAGGTCGTATCCGCGTCAACGGTAAGCCCGTCGAGGAGTACTTCCCCTCGCCGATGATTCGCGCGGCCCTCACTCTGCCGCTGCAGCTGACGAACATGGCCGACAAGTACGACACGGTCGTGCTCGTTCACGGCGGCGGCATCAACAGCCAGGCGGGAGCCATCCGCCACGGTATCGCCCGCGCCCTCCTCGGCGTCGACGACACCTTCCGCCCCGTCCTCAAGAAGGCCGGTTTTCTGACCCGGGATCCCAGGATGAAGGAGCGGCGCAAGTACGGCCTGAAGAAGGCTAGGAAGGCGCCGCAGTTCTCCAAGCGCTGATTGGCGCGGTTTAATTGTGCGAGGACCCGTCGAGGCGGCCCACCGGCCGCCTCTTCTGTTTCGTCCCCCCGGCCGGAGCCCCCTGGTGCTAGCTCTTCTCCCGGGGGGCATAGGAATGGCCGGGAGGCGTCCCCGTGGGTCTTGCGCCGCCGGCCTCTCCAATCCGCTGGAAGACGTTCGTTCTTACCCTGGTCCTGGCGGGCAGCCTGATGGGCTGGGCTTCATCGGGCCTCATCGTGACGGCGGCTTTCGGGGTCGCTTGGTTGCCCGACCCACCCGCCGTGCCCGCCGCTCTCATCCTGGGGGGGCTCACGGTGGGCATCGACCCGGGCCACGGTGGCTACGATCCCGGAGTGCTCGCCCTGCCGGAGACGCGCCAAGTCCGGGAGTGTGACCTCAACCTCGCGGTCTGCCTCAAGCTGCGCGAGATTCTGGAGCGCGCCGGCGCCAAGGTCATCCTGACCCGCGAGACGGACACCGACCTGGTCAAGCCGGGCGACGCGGAGAAGTACGGCTCCGTGGCCAGGGCCGAACTGACCCGGCGGGCCGAAATCGTCCTGGCCGGACGTCCCGACCTCTTCCTGAGCATCCACTGCAACTCTTTCCCCGGCCCGACCTGGCGTGGGGCGCAGACGTTCTACCTCAGCGACGGCAGCCGGCTCTCAAGGGTTCTGGCCGAGTCCGTCCAGGCCGAACTCGAGCGGGTGACGGGCGAGACGGACCGTTACCCGAACACGAGGCAGGGCATCTTCCTCCTGACCCAGATGGGCTCGGTCCCTGCCATCACCGTCGAACTCGGCTTCCTCTCCAACCCCGAGGACCTGGCCCTGCTTCAGAACCCGGATTACCAGCAGCTCTGCGCCCTGGCCGTGTTCTTCGGCGTTTGCCGCTTCGCCGGGCAGTACCTGCCCGGCGGAGAGTGACGCCGGCGCCTACCGGCGCATACCGACGCCCGCCCTCGCCTGCCCTCGCATACCCGAGCCTGCCCGGACGCGCTATCCCCGCTTCCTCACGGCCCGCCCTGGGCGGCATCAAACCCCAGACCCACGGCTAGACTACCGCCGTCGCCCACTGCTATCATTACTCACAGGTGGAAAGCATCTCTAAACTCCCCGAGAGGTGGTGGATGACCCGAATGTCGCCAACCGCGCCTTTGGTCCAACGCTCCCAGGAGGAGCCCGTTCGGGTGATTTTGTGGGGGCTTGGCGCCATGGGCAGACTGATGGCCCGCATGGTCCTGGCCGATCCGGACCTGAAGCTTGTCGGCGCCGTCTCGCGCCGTGTCTCCGAAAGCCGGGCCGCTGGAACAGACATCGCGGAGGTGGCCGGCCTCAATCGCCCTACCGGCATCGCGGCCTCCCCGACCCTGGCCGCGGCCGTGGAGAAGGCTGGGGGCGCGCAGGTCGTCCTCCAGGCCACCAGTTCGTTGGCCCGCGAGTGCGCTCCGGAGCTTCAAGCCTGTCTCGAGCACGACCTCGACGTCGTGAGCATCGCCGAGGAATTGGCCTATCCCTGGGCCGGGAATCCGAAACTGGCCGACCGGCTTGACGAAGCGGCCCGCGAGGCGGGCCACACCATCCTCGGCACGGGGGTCAACCCGGGCTTCGTCCTGGACACGCTCATCATCGTGCTGACCGGCGTCACCGGGCATGTGGCCTCCGTCTACGCCCGTCGCGTCAACGACCTCTCGCCCTTCGGGCCGACGGTCATGCGCACTCAGGGCGTAGGCCTCTCCGTGGACCAGTTCCGGGAGAAGGTCGCCGACGGGACCGTCGTCGGGCACATCGGCTTCCCCGAATCCATGCACCTCATCGCCAAGGCCCTCGGCGTGCGGCTCACAGCCATCGAGCAGGCCCGCGAACCCATTGTCTCCAAGGTCCGCCGGCAGACGCCGCACGTGCTCGTGGAGCCCGGGTACGTCGCCGGTTGCCGTCACACGGCGCGCGGGCTGGTCGGCGGAAAGGTCTTCATCGAGCTGGAACACCCGCAGCAGGTCAGGCCTGAGGCGGAGGGCGTCCAGACCGGCGACTACATCAAGATAGCCGGCTACCCCGACATAGAGATCAAGACCGCGCCGGAGATACCTGGAGGCATAGCCACCGCGGCCATCGCCGTGAACATGATCAAGCCGGTGCTCGAGGCCCGGCCCGGCCTCCTGACCATGCTCGACTTGCCCATCCCGCGCGGCAGCGCGAGACGCGCGGCTGCGGTGGTCGCCGATGGCTAGGGCGGCCCTGGCCGGGAACTGGGTCCTGGTCCACCGGGTCGTCCTCCCGGCCGGCGAGCGGGCGCCGAGCGCGCCGCCGGAGACGCAGGCGGTCCCCCTGGAGATGCGGGTCAAGGGTTTTCTGGTGGACGCTGCGGCGTCCCTGGGCGACACGGTCACGGTAAGAACGCTTTCCGGGCGGCACGTCGCGGGCCGGCTGGTGGCCGTCAACCCGCCTATTCCCCCCACTTTCGGTTCCCCGGTCCCCGAACTCCTCGACATCGGACCCGAACTGAGGCGGCGCGTGGGCGGCGGGGGGAAGGAGGAGCGCCCGTGAGCGACAGCGCGGCC
Organism: uncultured Bacillota bacterium; assembly: GCA_937863905.1. Taxonomy (GTDB): domain Bacteria; phylum Bacillota; class Sulfobacillia; order UBA995; family UBA9673; genus CALMHV01. The sequence goes on along the minus strand of CALMHV010000144.1, from coordinate 4,163 downwards.
TACGGCGCGGTGATGGCCCGCCGGGCTGAGATCCTCCGGCGTTCCACCGGCATAGACTACGAATCCTTCCGCCGCGGTCGGTTTGCCTTCGACTACGAGAGCCTGATGTCCAGTACGGGGTACTCCCTGGAAGAGGCCAGGCGCATCCAGGCCGAGGTCAACGTGGGGAGCACTCCCCTGTTGGAACTCCGCAACCTGACCGGGCTTGTCCGGTCCATGGCCCGTCCGGGCCACGGGGCGCGCCTCCTCGTCAAGGACGAGGCCGCCAATCCCTCCGGAAGCTTCAAGGCCCGGCGGTCGGCCCTGTCCGTTCACGAGGCCTGGCGCCGGGGTTACCCCGGGGTCATCGCCGCCACCAGCGGCAACTACGGGGCCGCGGTGGCCTCTCAGGCGGCGGCCCGGAACCTCCCGTGCGTCATCGTCCAGGAGGTCTTCGACAGCCGCGGGGTCGGCCAGCCCGAGATCCTCGAGAAGACACGGGCCTGTGAGGCCTACGGGGCCGAGGTCATCCAGCTGACGGTCGGGCCTGAACTGTTCTATGTCCAGCTCGCCCTCCTGGAGGAGACCGGGTACTTCAACGCCTCGCTCTACACGCCGTTCTCCGTGTCCGGCATCGAGACCTTAGGCTACGAGGTGGCGCAGGATTGCCGTCGGGTCGCCGGCAAGGACCCGGACTTGGTGGTCATAACCCACGCCGGCGGCGGCAACGTCACCGGTACGGCCCGCGGGCTCCGCCAGGCCGGCTGCGACCGGACCCTGGTCGTGGGCGCCAGCGTGGACCTCAAAGGGCTGCACATGGCTTCCGACCGGGACTTCAACCGCAAGTCGTTCACCACCGGCCACACCGGCTTCGGGGTCCCCTTTGCCACCTGGCCGGACCGGGCCGACGTCCTCTTCAACGCCGCCCGTCCCCTGCGGTATCTGGACCGCTACTACACGGTGACCCAGGGTGAGGTCTTCTACGTGACCGAGGCCTTGGCCCAACTGGAGGGTCTTGAACGGGGTCCCGCCGGGAACACGTCCTTGGCCGTCGCCGTCGCGCTGGCCCGAGACCTGCCCGCCGAGGCCGTCGTCGTTGTCCAGGAGACGGAATACACCGGGGCCGGGAAGCACTCCACGGCCCAACTCACCTTTGCCCGGGAGAACGGTGTCGAGGTTCGCCGCGGCGACCCGACGGAGAACAAACCCGGACAAGTCATTGTCATCCCGGAGAGACCCGAGCAGATCCAGGCCCAGGCGTCTCCGCTCGACGAACTCCGCCGCTCCTATCTGCGCCACGCTTGGCAAGTCTCGGGCGGCGACCTCGGCCAGGCCGACAGGGACTTCTTCCCCGCCGACCTTGGCGCCAGCCCGGAGTTCGTCGAGAAGACGCTGGCCGCGCTTGACGCCGGGGGGAAATAGACAGTGCTTAACTGAGGGAGGTCCACCCTTTGAAGCCCAGAGAAGACGATTTCGCCCGCCGCCGCGCCCACCTCGCCAAGCTCGACGACGCAGCCCTCGAGCGGCGCTTCTGGGAACTCACTCGGAAAGCGGTCGAACCCATGCTCGACCTGGCCCGTCACAACACCAGCCCGGCCATCGAACGGTCGGTCCTGGCCCGTCTTGGCGTGCCCAGCCACGAAGCCAAGGCCATTGTCGAGGGCTGTCTCTCCAGAGGCCTTCTCGGCCACGGAGCCGGGCACGCGGTCATGAAAGCGGCCCAGACCGCCGGATGCTCGCCGCGGCAGGCGGCCAGCGGACTGGCCGCCGGCCGCCTGTGGGCTTCCGTCGAGAGGGCGTGGCGCCATGACGCCTGAGCGAATTGCCCTCGACCCCGACAAGCCCATCGACATCGCCGCGCTCCTCGTTGACCTGGAAACGTACCGGCCACGACGCAAGGGCTGGGTCTGGCGGGACAGGCTTCCCTCCGGCGCCGGTTTCCCACCCGCGCCTTTCGGCTACCATCAGATTTCCCGTCCCCTGGAGCGGTACGTCCCTCTCCCGGCGGCGGCCCGCCATTTCTGGTCCATCGATCCCCAGCCGGACCTGACGGTGACGACCGAAATCGCCTCGGGCCGGTTCGAAGACGACATAAGGCGGATGCGGATGGCGGCTTGGCACGGCGCCGACCACATGATGGTCATCCGGACGGCCGGGCAGAGCCACTACGACGGCCTCATCGAGGGCACCCCCGAGGGCGTCGGCGGCGTCCCCATCACCCGCAAGCAACTCCGAGCCACCCGCAAGGCCCTCGACCTCATCGAGGACGAGGTCGGCCGGCCCCTGAACCTGCACTCCTACGTGAGCGGTCTGGCCGGTCCGGAGATGGCCGTGCTCTTCGTCGAGGAGGGCGTGAACGGGGCCCATCAGGACCCTCAGTACAACGTGCTCTACCGCAACGTCAACATGATCCGGTCCTTCGTCGACGCGGCGGAGGCGAAGACGGTCCTGAGCTCGGGCGGCATCGCCCAGATCGACGGGGCCCATAACGCCAACGCCACCGCCCGCGAGGCCTGGAAGGTCACCCCGGAACTCCTCGTGCAGCACGGCATCAACTGCGCCTACTCGGAGGCCGTGGGGTACCCGCGGCGGCTGGTCTGCCTGTCCACGGTGCCGCCGACCGCGCCGCCCGCCCCGGCCCTTCGCCTCGACCTGCCCTACGCCGTGGCCCTCCGCGACGTCTTCCGGGGGTTCGGCCTGCGGGCCCAGATGAACACGAGGTACATCGAATCCGACCCGCGGGAGGCCACGGTGACGCACGTCCTGAACCTGCTCGTCTCCCGTCTGACCTCGGCCGACATCCAGAGCACCATCACTCCGGACGAGGGGCGGAACGTGCCCTGGCACTACAACAACATCGCCGCCGTGGAGACGGCCAAGCAGGCCTTGGTCGGGATGGACGGCCTGGACCGCCTGGTGAGGCTCGACCGTGAGGGAGAACTCGGGAAGGCGGCCCGGGAGATCAAGGAGCGCGCCGTGCTCTTCCTCGAGGAGATTCTGGCCGACGGTGGGTACTTCAAGGCCGTCGAGGCGGGCATGTTCATCGACTCCGGCTACTATCCCGAGCGGGCCGGTGACGGCATGGCGCGCCGGGCGGACGCGGGCGTCGGGGCCGGGACGGTCATCCCCCGCGCGGCCGACTACTGGGCCCCGGTCTGCAGTCACTTCGGCCGGAGCCAGGCCCCGGCCGACCTGGGCGGTCAGCCTCACGCCTGCACCCTCTGCCGGCCGGACCTCATCCCCTACGTGGACGAGCTTGACCCGGAGGACAACGTCCATCGCCGCCTCGAGGCGGCCGCGGAGCGCCGCCCGGACGGCCTCCTGCGTCCCGAGGTCCAGTGGGCCGGCGACGGGGTCATGACGCTGACCCTCTTCCTGCCCGCCGGCAAGGACGTGGCCGGGGCCGCGGCTCTGGAGATCGCGCGACGGCTAGGGCTTGAGGAGCCCGAGGTCATCCACAGCCACGTGGCCCATCCGGCCGAGGGGACTCTTGTCGAGGTGAAGGGTGTCCTTCCCTTCGGTATCGACCCCACCACTCTTGTCCTTCCCAAGAAGGACGAGCTTCTCCCGGACGACATCATCCGCCAGGACATCATTCTCCGCCCGATGACCGTCGTGGCCGCCACCGTCGGCGAGGACGAGCACTCCGTCGGGATGAGGGAGATCATCGACATCAAGCACGGCGGCCTCGAGAAGTGGGGGGTCACCTGCCACTACCTTGGCACTTCCGTTCCCGTCGAGAAGGCGCTCGACGCGGCCATCGAGGCCGACGCCGACGCCATTCTCATCAGCACCATCATCAGCCACGCCGACATCCACAGAAAGCAGATGAGGAAACTGGCCGACCTCGCCGTGGAGAAGGGCGTCCGGAAGCGCTTCCTCCTGGTGGTCGGGGGCACCCAGGTCACGGGCGCCATGGCCGTGGAGTCCGGGCTGGACGCCGGCTTCGGGCGGGGGACGAAGGGCCAGCACGTGGCCAGCTTTCTCGTGCGGGCCAGGGCGGCCCGGGCGGGACGCCCGATCGGTGGTCCCGACGCGTCCGCCGGCCAGCCTCTGTCGGGTGCGCCCAGGACGGCCGGCTCTCCCAAGGCCGATGCGCGCTGACGCCCTGGTCGCCGAGATAGGGAGTACGGTGACCAAGGTCCATGCCTTCAGCGGGCTCGGCGCCGGACCCGGCCCCGGGC
>CALMHV010000143.1 GCA_937863905.1 uncultured Bacillota bacterium | reverse complement strand
CCCGCCACCCTGCTCGAGCGGAACTCCCGGCTCGGCACGAAGGTCCTGATGTCCGGGGGCGGACGGGGCAACGTCACCAACACGGGCGACATCCCCCACCTGGTGAGTTCGTTCCCCGGGAACGGGAGGTTCCTGTATAGCGCCCTCACCCGGTTCGGAAGCGACGATCTCCGGGCCCTGCTCGCGGAAGAAGGGGTCGAGACCAAGGTCGAGGACCGGGGGCGGGTCTTCCCCTCGGCCGGCGGGGCCAAGGCCGTGGTCGGGGCCCTGGAACGAGCCGCGCGGAAGGCCGGCGCCGTCATCCACACCGGCACACCGGTCGAGAGCGTTCGCCTGGACGGCGGTGGGGGAGGGAACGGCGGTGGGGGCGGGGACGGCGATGCCGCCTTCATCGTCACGGCGGCTGGTGGGCGCTCCTGGCGGGCGGCCCGCCTCATCCTCGCTTCAGGCGGTGTCACCTACCCGGAGACCGGGACGACCGGGGACGGCTACCGCTGGGTCAGGGGGATGGGGCATGAGGTTGCCCCCCTGCGTCCCGGCCTCGTGGCCCTGGAGACCAGGGAGACCTGGCCGGGCCAGGTGAGCGGTGTCGCCCTGCGCGAAGCCACGGTTTATGTCCACGCCGGCGGCCGGGTCTGGGGCCAAGGCTGCGGCGACGTCCTCTTCACCCACTTCGGCCTTTCGGGGCCGGCCGTCCTCGACGTCTCGCGGCAAGCGGTCGTGGCCGGCGAGGCCCATCCCGGGGAGGTCGTCATCGGCATCCGGCTCGACCCCGAGACCTCGGCGGAGGCCTGGTCCAGCCGCCTGGAGGACCGGATCCGCGAGAGCCCCCGTGTCATGGCCAAGAACCTCTTCGACGGTTGGTGGCCGGCCTCTTTGGCTGCCGTCCTGTGCGCCGAAGCGGGCGCCGACCCGAAGAGCCGGGCCGGACAGTTGCCCAGAGCGGTGCGGGACCGCCTGGCCGCCTACCTCTATGAACTGCGCCTCACCCTCGCGCGGCCGCGGCCCATCGAAGAGGCCATGGTCACCGCCGGCGGCGTCAGCGTCCGCGAGGTCGACCCCCGCTCCATGGCTTCCCGCCTCGTGCCCGGTCTCTTCATTGCCGGTGAGATGCTCGATGTCGACGGCCCAAGCGGCGGCTACAACCTGCAGGCCGCCTTCAGCACGGGCTGGCTGGCCGGGGAAGCGGCGGCGCGGTCCCTGCGGGGCGGGTAGTGAGACGC
>CALMHV010000142.1 GCA_937863905.1 uncultured Bacillota bacterium | reverse complement strand
CCGAAATATCCCGGCCATGCCCTCGTCCCCGCCGACCAATCCGACCGACGCCCCGGAGCGCCGCCAGCCCTGGCGCCGCCGTCAAGGCGGCCGGACCATGCTGCTCCTGCTGGCCGCGGGCTCTCTCACCTGGCAGTTCGGCTTTGCCATCTACCGGGGCGTCTGGAACAACTTCCTCGTCGAAGTCCAGGGCGTCCAGTCCACCCAACTCGGCTTCATCGAGGGTATCCGCGAGATCCCCGGCTTCTTGGTGGTCGTCCTCGTCGGCCTCGTGGCCAGCCTGGCGCCGTCGATTGTCTCGGGCTCCGCGTGTCTTCTGATGGCCCTTGGGCTCCTCCTCTACCCGATCTCCGGCGGGTTCCTCCAACTCGTGATGATCACTTTCCTGTTCTCAATCGGTTTCCACATGCTCTTCCCGCCCCAGGCCGTCCTGGTCCTCCATCACGCCGGCGAAGGGCAGAGGGGTAGATGGCTGGGCTGGATGGACAGCGTGGGCTCCGCGGCTTCGCTCGTGGGGATGTTCAGCGTCAGCATCCTTTTCGCCAAGCTCGGGTTCAATGGCCTGTTCCTCCTGGCGGCCGGGGCGGTCACCGTGGCGGCGATCGTCCTCTTCTCGACTCCGGGGCCCAAACGTCTCAGCGTCGGGGTCAGCCTTCTGAACATCCGCAGGGAGTATGCGACCTACTACGTGATGACCGCCCTCCAGGGGGCCAGGCGCCACATGTACATGACCTTCGCCCTCTTCAACCTGGTGAAGGTCCACGGGATTGAGACCCTGACCATCGTCCTCCTCCAGGCCGTGGGGTACGGCACCTCGATCATTACCCGGCCTCTCCTCGGCCGACTGGCCGACCGGTACGGCGAGACCAAGGTCCTGATGTGGTGCTACGCTCTGACCAGTCTGGTCTTCACCGGGTATGCCTTCATCCAGAACCACACGGCCCTTTTCATCCTTTTCACTATTGATAACATCTTGAACTTCGAACTGGTCATCACCCTCTACGCCTACACCGTGGCCCGGGAGGGAGAGGTGGCCTCGATCCTTTCCGGAGGCAGCACCATCGGACACATCCCCGGAGTCCTGGTGCCCATCCTCGGCGGCCTCCTCTGGAAGGTAGCCGGACCGGCGGCGACCTTCCTGTGCGGCACGACGCTCTGCCTGGCCGGGTTTGTCTACGCCGTTTGGCTGGGGCGCCGGATTGCCGCGAGGAAAGCGGCCCGCGCGACCCTGGCCGGCTAGACCGGCTCACGGCCACCTAGCCTACGGTCAGCACGACCTTCCCGCACTGGCCCGAGGCCGCGAGCTCAAAAGCTTTCCTGTAGTCCTCGAGCGGGAACGAGTGGGTGATGAGCGGCCGGAGCTCGACCCGGCCCGAGGCCAGAAAGGCTCTGGTCCTGTGCCAGGTCCCGAAGATGTGCCGGCCCGTGATGCCGTGCATGGTCAGACCCTTGAAGATGAAGTCCTCGGAGAGGTTGAGTTCGACCGGTCCCGACGGCAGGCCGAGCAGGGTCACCCTTCCCCCGTTGCGCGCGGCCTTCATGGCTTGGGCTATCGCCGAGCGGGCCCCGGACATCTCCAGGACCGCGTCCACGCCTTCTCCGCCGGTGAGCTCCAGGACCTTCGCCACGGTGTCGGTCGAGCCCGCGTTCCAGGCGGCGCAGGCTCCGAGCTTCCGCGCGAGGTCCAGGCGATACTCGGAGAGGTCGGCCGCGAAGATGGGCGCCGCCCCCGACGCCCGCAGCAGGGCCACGGCCATCAGGCCGATGGGGCCGCACCCCAGCACGAGGAACGACCTACCCGGCACGTCGCCGGCGAAGACGGTGTCCACGGCGTTGCCGAACGGCTCCTGGATCGAGGCCACTTCCGGGGGAAGGTCGGGCGGGTTCAGCCAGGCGTTCGAGGCCGGGATGCGGACGTAGTCGGCGAAACAGCCGTCCCGGTCGACCCCAAGGATGGAACACCTCCGGCAGACGTGGGACTGCCCGGTCTGGCACTGGTAGCACTGGCCGCAGACGACGTGCGACTCGGCCGAGACGTAGGCGCCGACCCGGAGATCGGTCATGTCCGCCACGCCCGCTCCGAGGGCCACGACCTCGCCCGCGAACTCGTGCCCGAAGATGATCGGGGTCTTCATCCGGCCCTCGGCCCAGCGGTTCCACTCCCAGATGTGAATGTCCGTGCCGCAGATGGAGGCGACCTTGACTCTGACCACGACCTCGCCTGGCCCGGGGCGCGGCACCTCGACTTCCCGCAGTTCGGCTCCGGGGGCGGGGGCGGCTTTGACCAGGGCTTTCATCCGGGCGGGCAGGGTCACGGCAGGCGGCCTCCTTG
>CALMHV010000141.1 GCA_937863905.1 uncultured Bacillota bacterium | reverse complement strand
GCTCGTCAGGCCACGCGACGCTTGATGAGCCGCGACGCCAGCACCGTGAAGAGCAGCACGAACCCCACCAGGATGGCCAGTTCGCCGAGCACCGAGCCCAGACTCCAGCCCCGGATGATCACGGCCCGGAGGGCGTTGTTCGCGTAGGTCATGGGCATGGCCATCCCCAGCCAGCGCAAGGGTGCCCACATGGTCTCCAGCGGGGTCATGAACCCCGAGAGCACGATCTGGGGGATGATGACGAGCGGGATGAACTGGATGACCTGGAACTCGGTCCGGGCGTAGAAGGAGAAGAAGATGCCCATGACCACGGCCACGCCGACCAGGGCCGACTCGACGATGAACGCCGCGACGAGGCTCCCGGCTATCTTCACGCCGAGCGCGTACACCGCGAAGAGCAGGATGACCAGCGACTGGAGGATGGCGAACAACCCGAACCCCAGGAGGTAGCCGATCACTATCTCGCTACGCTTCACGGGCGAGGCGAGAAGCCGCTCCATCGTGCCCGAGGACCGCTCCCGGAGGAAGGACACGCTCGTGAGAAGGAAGGTGAAGAAGAAAGCGAAGAAGGCCACGTAGCCCGGGGCGAAGTAGCTCAGCGTGCCGAGTTCGGGACCGCCGTAGACGTACTCGACCTTGGGCTGCCCGGGAGGAACGGCCAGCACGGGGAGGCCGACGATCCCACCCCCCGCGACGCCTGCCGGCAGGCCTAGTAGCAGGCTCTTGAGTTCATCCGCGGCGGCCTGCGGGAACGCCTGGAGGGCCTGGCCGAAGCGACGGGCGATGTCGCCCGAGAGCATGGCGTCGCTGCCCTCGACCACCAGCGTCATCGAGCTCAAACCCTTACCGGCCATGATGCCCGTCGAGAAGTCGGCCGGGATGACCACGCCGCCGCCGAGACGTCCCTCCTCCAGCCACGCCAGCAGCGTCTCCTTGTCCGCGAAGGGCTCGAGTTTCAACCCTTTCTCGCCGAGCAGCCGCTCGACGACCGGTCCGAACGTCAGCCGCTTCGAGCCCAAGAGCTGGTCGAGAGCTGGTCCGAGACTCGGGACCCCCTGGTCGAGGTCGACCACGCCGATGGAGACCGTCGTGGACTTCTCGGTGATGACGTACCCCAGAAGAGACATGACCAGAATCGGCCCCATGATGATCAGGGCGATGGTCCTGGGGTCACGCCGGAACTGCGAGATGATGCGAACCGCTATGGCGCCGATGCGCCCGAGGGAGCTTCGCATCGCGGTCACCGTCCCTTCCCGGACTCCGGTTCGCCGGACGCTCGCCGGGCGAACCAGAGGTAGGCTTCTTCCAGCGACGAGGCCTTTGCCTCGCGCTTCAACTCCTCGGGAGTGCCTTCCGCCAGCAGGCGACCGAGCCGGAGGAGGCCCACCCGTCCGCAGCGCTCCGCCTCATCCATCACGTGGGTGGAGATGATGAAGGTTCGTCCCTCGCGGTTCAGGCGATTGAAGTGCTCCCAGAGCCCCAGGCGCAGTTCGGGGTCGACGCCGACCGTTGGCTCATCAAGAATCATGATTTCCGGGTCGTGGACGAGCGCGGCCGCCAGGCTCGCCCGCTGCCTCAGCCCGCCGCTCAGCGTGCGGACGAGGCTGTCGCCCCTCGGTTTGAGGTCCACCAGGGCCAGGACCTCCTCGACGCGCTCCGCCGTCCTGGCGTCGGCGCCAAACAGCCGGGCGAAGAAGCGGAGGTTCTCCCGGACCGTCAGGTCCTCGTAGAGCGCGGCGGACTGCGTCATGTAACCGATCTTCGCCGCGATGTGGGGCGAGGGAACCTCCTCGCCGAGGACGCGGACTTCGCCCGCCTCCGGTTCGACCAGCCCCACGATGGCGCGGAGGAGAGTCGTCTTGCCCGACCCGTTCGGGCCGACCAAGCCGTACTTCTCGCCGCGGCGGACGTCAAGACTAAGCCCGTCCAGGGCTTTCGTGCGGCCGAAGGTCTTGGCGAGTCCGCGCACGGACACCACGATCTCGGCG
>CALMHV010000140.1 GCA_937863905.1 uncultured Bacillota bacterium | reverse complement strand
GACCCCGCCTCGACCTACGTGGATTGGGGCGTGGAGATCGGACCGGACACCGTGCTCGAGCCGGGCACCATCCTCCGCGGCCGGACCAGGATTGGGCGGGACTGTGTCATCGGGCCCTGGAGCCATCTTGTGGACACCGTGGTGGCCGACGGCTGCCGGGTCTGGGCCTCCGTCGTGGAAGCGAGCGAGTTGGAGCGGGGGGCGAGCGTCGGCCCGTTCAGCCGCCTTCGCGCCGGCACTCGGGTCGGCCAGGAGGCCCGGGTCGGCAACTTCGCCGAACTCAAGAACACCGCCGTGGGACGCGGGGCCAAGGTCCCCCATCACAGCTACGTCGGAGATACGGACATCGGCGCGGAGGCGAACATCGGCGCCGGCGTGGTGGTCGTCAACTACGATGGGCTGAACAAGCACCGCACCCGTATCGGTGACGCGGCGTTCGTCGGGTGCAACACCAACCTCATCGCCCCGGTCGAGGTGGGAGACGGCGCCTACACGGCCGCCGGTTCCACCGTCACGCTGGACGTCCCGCCGGGCAGCCTGGCGGTGGCCCGCTCGGGTCAGAGGAACCTCGAAGGCTGGGTGGACCGGCGCCGGCCGGGCACGCGCGCCGCCCAGGCCGCACGGCAGGCCCGGGAACGGGCGTCCGGGCGCCCCGGCCCGTCGGCCGACAAGGGAGCACAAGAAAGGACTGAGGAGTAGTGGGCAGGTTTTCGAGCGGACCGCTCAAGATCTTCCACGGGAGCGCCAATCCCGCCCTGGCCGAGGAGATCGCCACTCATCTGGGATTGCAGGTTGGAGACTGCGACGTCACCCGGTTCATGAACGGCGAGATCCAGGTTCTCATCAACGAGAGCGTCCGCGGCGACGACGTTTTCATCGTCCAGTCGACCTGCTCTCCGCCGAACGAAACGCTCATGGAACTCCTCATCCTCATCGACGCCCTCCGCCGCGCCTCGGCGCGCCGGGTCACGGCGGTCATACCGTTCTACGGGTACGCCCGGCAGGACCGCAAGTCCCGCGGGCGGGAGCCCATCACGGCCAAGCTGGTCGCCAATCTCATAACCACGGCCTGCTGCGACCGCGTCCTGACCATGGACCTTCACGCCGGGCAGATCCAGGGTTTCTTCGACATCCCGTTGGACCACCTGACCGCCCTGCCTCTCTTGGCCGAGTACATCGCGGGCAAGCGCATCCAGGACCTGGTTGTCGTGTCTCCCGACGTCGGGGGGGTGGCCCGGGCTCGCAACATGGCCGACTGGCTGGGCGCCCCCATCGGCATCATCGAGAAGAGGCGAGCGCGGCCGAACGAATCGGAGGTCATGGCCCTCATCGGCGACGTGAAAGGGCGGACGGCCGTCCTGATGGATGACATCCTCGACACCGGCGGTTCCATGGTCCGGGCCGCCGAGGCCTTGATCAAGAACGGCGCCAAGGAGGTCTACGTCTGCGTGACGCACGGCGTCTTCTCCGGCGACGCCTTTGCCCGGCTGGTCAAGGCGCCGATAGCCGAGATAATCGTGACCAACACCATCCCGGTGAAGGTGCCGGACGCGTGGCCGCCGGTGCCGCCGGTGACGGTCCTCTCCGTCGCGCCGCTCCTGGGCGAGGCCATCGTCCGCATCCACGAGGACCTCTCGGTGAGCAAGCTCTTCGAGCAGCCGAACCGGAACAACCACTAGACGGG
>CALMHV010000139.1 GCA_937863905.1 uncultured Bacillota bacterium | reverse complement strand
CGCTTGACCGTCTCGGCGTCGGCCGGCAGGACCTCCGGGCTGACCGGCGCGGTCTGGAGAGCCAGGCTCGGGTCTTTGAGACCGTTCCCGGTGAGGACGGCCACCACGAGCGAGCCGCGCGCGATGCGCCCCTCCCCCACGTGCTTTCTCAGCCCGGCCAGGGACGCGCAGGAGGACGGCTCGGCGAAGAGGCCCTCCGTGCGGGCGAGGTCGCGGTAGGCGGCGAGGATCTCCTCGTCGGTCACGCAGTCGATGACCCCGCCCGAGTCGCGGGCCGCCGCCACGGCCCCGACCCAACTCGCGGGGTTCCCGATGCGGATGGCGGTGGCGACGGTCTCGGGATTGGGGATAGGCCTGCCCCGCACGATGGCCGCCGCCCCCTCGGCCTCGAAGCCGTGCATCCGGGGGAGGCCCGTGGCGTGGCGGGCGTGCCACTCCCCGAAGCCCTTCCAGTAGGCGGTGATGTTGCCGGCGTTGCCGACCGGGATGACCAGAACGTCCGGGGCCCGGCCGAGGTCCTCGCAGACCTCGAAAGCCGCCGTCTTCTGCCCGTCGATGCGGTAGGGGTTGACCGAGTTGACCAGGGCAATCCCAGACCCGGCCGAGGCCGCCAGGTCGCGCACGATGTCCAGGGCGGTGTCGAAGTTGCCGTCGATGGCCACGATGTCGGCCCCGTGGATGGTGGCTTGGGCCAGTTTGCCGAGGGCTATCTTCCCGCTCGGGATGACGATGACGCAGCGCAGGCCGGCCCGGGCCGCGTAGGCCGCCGCCGAGGCCGAGGTGTTCCCGGTGGAGGCGCAGATGACCGCCCGCGCCCCCTCCTCCTTGGCCTTGGCCACGGCCACGACCATGCCGCGGTCCTTGAAGGAGCCGGTCGGATTGGCCCCCTCGACCTTGGCGTGGAGTTCAAGGCCGAGTTCGGCCGAGAGGTGGCCGAGCCGCACGAGGGGTGTGTTGCCTTCCTTGAGGGTCAGGGCCGGGGTGCGGTCGGTGACCGGGAGCCAGGAGCGGTAGCGTTCGATGAGGCCGGTGTAGGGGCCGGTGGCGGCGTCGCTGGGCATGTCGCTTCCCCCTTACCCTTACCCTACTTCGTCTCCTCCGCCTTCGGCCGCGGCGGGAAGACCCGCCGAAGGACGT
>CALMHV010000138.1 GCA_937863905.1 uncultured Bacillota bacterium | reverse complement strand
AGGGGAGAGGCCAGGGGAGCGGGCCGGCGGCGGCCTCAGGGGAACCTGCCACGTCCTCCCCGTTCCTGCGGCCGACTTCCGCGTCGCGGCGGGCGACGGGCCGGCCCTGGTCATCGAGGTCTTGCCGGGGCGGATCGTCACGCGGCAGGCGCGGCTCAGCCTTCCCGTGAAGGACGGCGGCTGGCAGGCCGACCCGGCGGGCGGTGTCGCCAAGCTGGCCGTGGTCGAACGCCATCAGGCCACCGGCCGCATCGGTAAGGGGTTTGTCCGCGGTCTGGGTCTTAGGTGCGGCGCTCTGGCCTCCTCGGTCTCGCACGACGCCCACAACATCGTCGTGGCCGGGCTGGACGACACGGACATGGCCGTGGCCGTGCGGGCCGTGGCCGAGGCGGGTGGCGGGCTGGCGGCTGTCCGGGACGGCCGGGTCGTCGAGGTCCTGCCCCTGCCCATCGCCGGCCTCATGTCCGACCGGCCGCTAGGCGAGGTGGCGGAGCGCCTGGGACGCCTGCGGGACCTTGCCCGGTCCTGGGGGGCGCCCGGCTCGCTCGACCCCTTCATGGCCCTGGCCTTCCTGACCCTGGCCACCGTTCCCGAACTGAAGCTCACGACCCGCGGGTTGGTCGACGTTGCCTACGGAAGGGTCCCCAGCGTGTAGCCGGCGTAGCGCAGATACTCGATGATGGCCGGCAGGGCCTCCACGGTCTGCGTGTGCTTTGAGACCCCGTCGTGGATAAGGATGATGGGCTTAGTCATACTGCCGTTCCACGACCTGACGACGACCTCCTCCAGCATCTGGTCCGGGCTGGGCCGCGGCCACGCCCAGTCGAGCGTGCCCACGTTCCACATGAAATCAACGTATCCCCGCTCGTCCAGGGCTTTCTGGAACGCGGCCGTCAGGTGTGGCCACGACCCGCCCGGGGCCCGGGTGGCCCTTGGATGGAGCCCGGTGATGTCCGCGATGAGGCGGTCGCAGGCGTCCAGTTCAGCGATGTAGGCCTCCACGGACCGCAGGCACCAGTCGGGTTCCTTGGGTTCGTGCGCGTGGTGGAAGGTGTGGTTGCCGAGGGCGTGGCCCTCGGCGACGATGCGCTTGACCATCTCGGGTTGAAGCTTGGCCATCCCGCCGATGAGGAAGAACGTGGCCGTGGCCTTGTACTTGGCCAGAACGTCGAGCATGGCCGGCGTGTCCGGGGCCGGTCCGTCATCGATGGTGATGTAGGCGACGTAGCCGGGGCGCGGCTTCCGCGCGACCGCCGTGTAGGGGCGAGCGGGGTCGAGGTCCACCACTCCGGTCTTCGCGTCGAAGGTGAGGCTGACGTCCAGGGCCTGGGCCAGGAACCGCAGGGAGACGCAGAGGCGGCCGTCCACGATCTTGCCCAGAGTGCCGGCGAAGTGACCCTCCCCTTCGCTGATGTACCTCCTGCTCCCGGGGGCGAACGAGACCTCGCGGGCGCCACGCTTGACGGTCGTCCGCCGGGCGGTCGAGTCCCATTGGTACGTGTAGTTCAGCGGCTCGGCCAGGGATTTCAGGGGAACGACGAGCAGGCCATCGGTCATGAACGGAGGCACGTCCCAGACGACGGGCTGTCCACCCACGGTTACGCTGGGAGGGGTGGGGGCCGCGCCGGCCAGGCTCGCGCTTTCCGCAGGCCCCGCTCCCGCGGCCAAGGTCAAGAACAGGGCCACAAGCACCGCGGTCAGCGCCCGCCCGGGGGTGGCCCGCACGCCAGCATCCACACCTTCCCTAGAGTTGCCATCCTGTCCAATTCCAGGCTTGACTTTAGGCTCCCTCTATGTAGAGTGGAATTAAGGAGGTCGGCCTACCTTCATGGAACAGTTGCCCGTCTCAAACCTTGACACTCCCGCTTTCGTCATCGACCTCGACCGCTTGGAACGCAACCTTGACGCCATGGCCCAGCTGACCCGCCAGGCGGGAGTCAAGCTCCGGCCTCACGTCAAGACGCACAAGTCGCCGCTCATCGCCCGGTGGCAGCTCGACCGGGGGGCGGTCGGCATCGCCGTGGCCAAGCTGGGCGAGGCCGAAGTGATGGCCGACGCCGGTATCACCGACATCCTCATCGCCTATCCCATCGTCGGCGAGCCCAAGCTCCGCCGACTGGCCGACCTCTGCCGGCGCACGGAGATAAGGGTTGCCGTGGACTCCGTGGCGGTGGCTACAGGCATCTCTCAGGTCGGCCGGCAGGTGGGACGGGACATCCCCGTCTACCTCGAGGTCGACACCGGCCTCCACCGCATGGGGCTGGAACCGGGTGAACCCGTCGTGCGGCTGGCCCGGGCCGTCCGCGACCTGGGGGCCCTGGAGGTCGTGGGCGTGATGGGCCACGCGGGGCACGTCGCCGCCGCCTCGACCCCCGAGGACGCGGCTCGCGTCGGGGAAGACGACGCCCGGACCCTGGTGGCCACGGCCGAGAGCCTGCGGCAGGCGGGCTTCGACATCCGGGAGGTCAGCCCCGGTTCGACGCCGACCACCCGCCAGGCCTTGGGGGTTCCGGGCGTGACCGAGGTGCGCCCGGGGACCTACGTCTTCAACGACGTCAACACCGTAGCCCGGTGGGCGGCGACCTGGGAGGACTGCGCGGCCTGGGTGGTCGCCACGGTCGTCTCCCGACCGGCCGCCGACCGCCTCGTCATCGACGCCGGCAGCAAGGTCCTGTCCCGCGACCCGAGCCTCCATCCCGAGGTTCCGGGGTTCGGCCGGGTGAGGAACCACCCGGGGCTGGTCCTGGACAGGCTCAGCGAGGAACACGGAGTCGTTCGCATCGGCCTTCAGGGTAGCGCCCTCGAGGTCGGCGACCGGCTCGAGATCATCCCGAACCACGTCTGCACCAGCCTCGCCAACTTCGAGGTCGCTTACGGCGTCCGCCACGGCCAGGTCGAGACGATGATTCCGATCGCGGCGCGGGGGAAGTTCCAGTAGTCAGCCGCCGAGTACGCCAGGCAACACCTGCGCCATCAGCTACCGCCGTACTCGTCCGTCACCGCCGGTGCCCAGACCTCGACGGGCAGGGTGACCGGCCCCTGGCTGCTCGGGACGACGGCCTGACCGGAGAAGGCGTACACCGGCACGAAGTAGGGGGTCCCGTCGGCGGCGAACGCCGCGGCCCAGGCCACGCGGACCCGGTCGATGGTTACCTGCCCGATGACGACACCAGTGTCCGAGGCCGGGCCCGGATACTCCCGTAGCTGCCAGGCCAGGACGCCACGACCGCTCCTCACGGCCTCCCAGGCGTCGGCCACTTCACGGAGCGGGTAGCGCGAAGCCGCCTCGCCCGGATACCATGTGGCCGAGCCCATGACGACCTTCTCGCCTTCGCCTACTTGGACCACGGCGAAGGGCGAGATGGTCACGACGTCGGCCGGGTCGGCCGGACCGAACTTCACCAGGAGCGTCCCGTTCTCCAGGTCTTCCGTCACTCGGCCCGCTCCTAGCTCGCCGGCGGGGACGAAGCCGCGCGCCGTGAGCCAGTCCCGCGCTGCCGCGACGGCCCGTTCGGCGGAGGGTAGCCGGCCCCGCTCGCGCGGCCCGAAGTCGTAGGGCTGGCTGAAGTACGTGTAACCGTCGGGGAAGACACGCAGGGCCGGTCCGCCGTCGCCCGGGTCGGCCGCCCACAGGAAGCCGTCCTGCCAACCCTCCTGGACCACCGAAGCGGTGATGCCCAGACCCGTGGCCAGTTCCCGGGCCCGGGCCTCGGTCACGACCGGCGGCCGCAGGCGGTAGGCCAGGGCACGCCCGGGCAGGTCGGGCCAGCCCGCCGCCAGGCTTCCGCCCAGCGTGTAGCTGAGGTCGAAGGTGAACCCCGGGCCACCCGCGCCTTCCCCGGGCTTCGTGGAAGCGGCGAGTTCCGGCAGCGGCCCGAACTCGGCCAGCCGCCACGGTCCGAGCCCCAGGCGGGGAACAAGGATGATGGCCGCCACCACGGCCGCTGCTGTCAGTACGGCCGCCGGGCCCAACCACCCCGGCGCGCGCCGCCGCCCAGAGCGACGCGATGTGGCGAGCCGGACCCTCAGGTCGTCTCGGAATCTGGGGTCGGCCGGAGGTCCGGCCGTGGCCCGGCCCAGCAAGGACTCGAACTCGCTTTGGCGATTGTCGCGGTTCTTTCGCTCATCCATGGTTTTCATCCAGCCCTTCTCGCAGCTTGTTCAAAGCTCGGTTCAGGAGGCTCGAGACGGCCGTGGGGGTGCGGCCGGTGGCGGCGGCTACCTCTCGGTTCGAAAGGCCCGCCCCGTACTTCAGCAAGACCGCTTCCAGCTGGGGCGGGGGGAGGCCCGCGACGAGCTGCCTCAAGCGCGCCACCGTTTCCCGCTCGATGGTCGCCTCCTCCGGTTCCGCGCCCGTCCGCTCCGCCTCTTCGGCGGGAAGAGGGGCTGCTCGGGCCCGCTTCTTGAGGGCATCGAGACACTCGTTGCGGGCGATCCGGAAGAGCCAGGCGGCGAAGCCCCCGTCTCTCCAGACGAAACGCCCCAGGTTGGCCAAGGCCGCGAGGAAGGTCTCGGCGGTCACGTCCTCCGCCTCGGACCTGGAGCCGAGGCGTCGGTAGGCGAAGGCGTAGACCGGGTCGATGTAGAGGTCGTAGAGAGCGGCGAAAGCCTCGGGGTCGCCGCGCGCTTTTGCCACCAGGCGTCTCACTGTCGCCTCGCCGTTCATCAGGTCACCTCGCCGTTCATCGGATCGCCTACACCGTTCATCGGATTACCTCGCCGGGAAGTAGAGTTCCCGTCGGCCGTCCCTTGCCTGCCCCTATCGTTCTACATGTTTAACCGCGCTGCGAAGTAAATGTCACGCAGGCAAAAATGTCCGGGCACCGTCCTCCGGTCCAATCTTTCGGCCAGTCCTCACGTCCAGTCCCCCCCGCGACCCCGGGGCGTGGACAGCCGGATTGGCAAAGGCTACCCTAGACGGGGGTGGTGACGCAGGGTGGGCCGTTGGGCGGTCTTCCGGGCGGTTCTGGTCAAGTTGCTGCTCGAGTTGAAACGCTATCTCTTCAGCACCATCTCCAGTATCGCGACCCTGTACATCGCCTTCCTAATCCTCTTCCTCGGAGCCCGTTCGCTGGGCGGGACTTTCAGCACGGGGAGCGGCCTGGAGGGCCTTGTCGTCGGGTACCTGGTCTGGGCAATGTCCGTCATGGCCTATCAGGATTTGGCCAACCATGTCGCCAACGACGCCGAGGTCGGGACTTTGGAGCAACTCTTCCTGACGCCGACCGGTCTGGCCTGGC
>CALMHV010000137.1 GCA_937863905.1 uncultured Bacillota bacterium | reverse complement strand
CCCGCACTCGGTCGCGACCCTTTCCAGCATCTCGGCGATGACACTCTCGTGCAGGTCCATGACGTCCTCATCCGAGTCGATGAAGGCGAGTTCGTAGTCGAGGCTGGTGAACTCATTGGCGTGACGCGAGGTGTTGTGGCTCTCCGCCCGGAAGACCGGGCCGACCTCGTAGACCCTCTCAAACCCCGCGATGACGAGCATCTGCTTGTAGAACTGCGGGCTCTGGGCGAGGAAGGCCTGGCGCCCAAAGTACCTCACCGGGAAGAGTTCGGCCCCTCCCTCGGTGCCGCCGGCCACCAGTTTGGGCGTGTGGACCTCCAGAAAGCCGCGCTTGGTCAGGGCCTGCCCGAAGCCCCGGCCCAAGACCGCCTGGACGTGGAAGATGGCCTGGTTTCTCACGTGGCGCAGCGAGAGCGCCCGCTCGTCGAGAAGGACATCGAGTCCGGCTTCCAGGTTCTTGTAGTTGACCGGGAAGGGCAGGTCGGGCGGTGCGGCCGCCAGCACCTCGAGCCGGTCGGCCCGTACCTCCACCCCGCCCGAGGCGCGCGGTTCCTCGACCGCGAGACCCTCAAGACGGACCACCGACTCGGCGGTGAGGTTCCGCGCGGGGCGGCCGGGTTCGAAGACGCACTGGACCAGACCGCTCCGGTCGCGAAGGAGCACGAAAGTCACGTTCCCAAGCGAGCGGACGCGATGGACCCAACCGGCGAGCGCGACCCTGCGTCCGGCCACACGCACCACGTCGGCCGCGAGAGTCCTTTCGGCCGCTGCTGCTACCTCCCGCACTTCGTCCCACATTAGCAAGACCTCCCTGGCGACGACATCGCCCCGCGGAATCAAAAAGCCTCCACCCCGTAAGGGGCGGAGACCGCGGTGCCACCCTTTTCTTCCCTCTCCGCTTGACGCAAGCGGGGAAGGCTCTGGTCCGGGCGCCTGGCGTCCGGTGGCGCTGTAGCGGGCGCCGCCCGCCGGCTTGTGAACTGTCTTCGGACCGCGGCCGCGCGCCGGCTCCCACCCGTTCGTTACCGGCTCTCTCGGGCGCTCCAAGCGGCCTTACTGGGTCTCACGCATCGTCGGCCACAAGGCAGAAGTTTTCCCGATTGTAGCACCACGGGGGCAGCCGAGTCAAAAGGTACGGCCTCTTGTGGTTCGCAGGGCGACGCGGGCCCGCGTCGAAACCGGCCAGACCAGACTCATGTCCCGGAGTTCGTCCGCCAAGGAGGGCCGACTCATGCACACGGCCGAGGCGCTGCTTGACTTCCATGAGCGCGCTCACAGCAGCCTGCAAAGACTGTTGGCGCACTGCCGCCAGCTCAGCGCGGAGGAGCTGGACCGCGAGTTGGCCGGCTTTGGCTATCCTTCGGTGCGGCTGCAGTTGCACCATGTGATCGGCGGAGAGGAGTACTGGATAGGGGTGCTGGAGGGCCGCATCCAGGTCGACGATAACGACTCGGACTACCCCACGGTCGAGTCGCTGGAGGCCTACCGCCGGCGGGTCTTCTCGGCGACTGAGAAGTACCTGCGGGCCGCCTCGGGAGAAGAACTCAACACGGCCCGCCGGATGATGACTTGGGGAAACAAGGAACGCCTGCTGCTTCCGGCGCACGTGTTCATGCGCCCCCTGACGCACATCTACCACCACCAGGGACAGATCGTGGCGATGTGCCGGCTGCTGGGGAAGCCGGCCGCGGCGATGGACTATCCGATCGCCCCGGACTCAAGCGGGAGATGAACCTACCTCGGCGGCTGACGCAGGCCTCTCTCAGTAGGGGGGCACGGCAGTTGGCGGACGCGGATCCCGACCTTGGCGGCGTCCTCGCCCGGTTGGGCGAGCCTCCGATGTGGGGGCGACGCCCCGGTTTCTCCGCCCTCGTTCGTATCATCCTCGAGCAACAGGTGTCGCTGGCCGCGGCGCGCACGCTGTATCGACGACTCGCCCACCATCTTGGCGCTATGACCCCGGAAGGGATCCAGGCGATGCAGGTGAGCGGGTTGAGGGAATTCGGGCTGACCAGACAGAAAGCCAACTACTGCTATGGCCTGGCCGCGCGTATCCTCAGCGGAAGCCTCGACCTCGCCGCGGTGGCCCGCGGCCCCGATGATGTGGGTCGGCAGGTCCTGTTGGGCGTTCCCGGGCTCGGGCCTTGGAGTGTAGACATCTACTACCTGATGGCGCTGCGTCGTCCCGATGTCTGGCCGCAGGGAGACTTGGCGTTGGCGCTAGCGCTCCGGGAAGTCAAGCGCCTGGATGGTCTTCCGACGAAAGCTGAGCAGCAGGCCTTGGCCAGCGCCTGGGCGCCGTGGCGCTCGGTCGCGGCCCGGCTCTTGTGGGCGCACTACCTGGCCGCCCGGGGCCAGTACCCGGCTCGACCAAGCCGGGAAGGCCCGGCCCCAGCCCTAGCCGCTCCGGCCCTCAGCGACTCTTAGCACGGCCTCCTTGAACGCCGCCCCGCGGGCCTCGAAGTTCTGGAACATGTCGAAGCTGGCGCAAGCCGGTGAGAGGAGAACGGTCGTGCCGGGAACGGCATCCGAGCGGGCCTCCCGGATGGCGTCCTCGAGGGTGGCCACCTCGGCGATGACGAGCGGCAACGCCGTCGGCGCGGACGGGGGCCCGGCCGACGGGACGGCCGGCGACCGCAGGCCGCTCATCGCCTCCTCCAAGGCCCGGCGGATTTTCGGGGCCGTCTGCCCGAGGAGCACGACCTTCCGCACCTTCCCCCCCCGGACCACAATCTCGCCCAAGGCGTCGAAGGGAAGCTTCTTGTCGTACCCACCGAGGATGAGATGGATGGGGGCCGGGAAGGCGGCCAGGGCGACCTCCGTGCGGTCGGGGGAAGTGCCGATGGAGTCGTTGATGAAAGTGACCCCGCCGACCTCCGCCACCAGCTCCAGGCGGTGCTCGAGGGTCTGGAAGGTCGTGGCCACCTGCTGGGCGGCCTCGAGGCGCCCGCCGGCCAGGACGGAGACCAAGGTGGCGGCCAGGAGGTTCAGGAGGTTGTGCTCGCCTCGCAGGCGCACGCCGGCGACAGGGCAGAACCGCCGCTTCTCGGGCACGGCCGCGACCAGATGCTCGCCGTCAATCCAGCCCCGGGCCCCGATGGAGAGACCGTTCAGGGCGCCGGGCGGTTCGGACCGGCCGAAGAGGCCCACCCCGCCGGAGGCTGGGCCGCCCTCCATCCCCGCCCGCTCGCGGGCCATGGCCAGGGTCTCGGCATCGTCGGCCCCGAAGACGGCCCAGTCGCCGGGCCGCTGGTAGCGGTAGATGCCCTTCTTGGCGCCCACGTACTCCGCCATGTCGCGGTGCACGTCAAGATGGTTGGGGGCGATGTTGAGGACGGCCCCCACGTTCGGGCTCCGGTCCACGAGTTGGAGCTGGAAGCTCGAGAGTTCCAGGACCACAATCTCGTCCGGGCCGAAGTCCAGGACCCGCTCGATGAGGGGCGTGCCGATGTTCCCGCCGACGAAGACCTTGTGACCCGACCGGGTGAGCATGTCGCCGACGAGGGCCGTCGTCGTGGTCTTCCCGGCACTGCCGGTCACGCCAACGGTGCGGGCCCGGCAAAGCTGGAGGAAGAGGCCCATCTCCGAGGTGATGGTGGCCCCGCGCGCCCGCGCCGCGGCTATCTCGGGGAGGTCCTTGCGGATACCCGGAGTCAGGAAGACGATGTCTGCCTCGGCCAGGACGTCGAGGTACCCGGGGCCGAAACGAAGGTCCACGCCGGACAGGGACCGGAGCCAGTCGGTGGACGGACCGAGCTGGTCGGCGGTCTTCATGTCGCCGGCCGTGACCTGCCGCGCCCCTCGGGCCAGGAGGAACCGCAGCAAGGCTTGGTTACTGACGCCCAGCCCGACGATGGCTATCCGCCGGCGGCGAAGCTCCCTCAGGATGCGGTCGCGGTCACCGGGCATGCGGCCCCAACCCCTTTCCCTGCCTGCCTACTTCGCGGCCCGCAGGGCCTGCTCTATCCTGTCCAGTCCCTTGGCCAGGTTCGCCATGGACGTGGCGTACGAGATACGGAAAGCGTCGGGCCGGCCGAAACAGGCGCCCGGGACAACGGCGACTCCGGTCCCGTCCAGGAGGGCGACAGTTAGGTCGTCTCCGTTCCGCACGACCTTCCCGGCCACCTTGCGGCCGACGAGGTCGCCCAGAGTCGGGAAGACGTAGAAGGCGGCCTGCGGATCGGGAACCTCCAGGCCCGGCATGGCCTTGAGACGCCTCACCGTATAGTCCCGGCGGGCCTCGAACTCCCTGACCATCTTGGCCACCGCATCCGCGTCGCCGCGAAGCGCGCCCAAAAGGGCCTTCTGGGCGATGGAGTTGGCGTTGGAGGTGACGTGACCCTGGAACTCGGCCATGGCCTTGGCGACGGGCGGTTCGGCCGCGGCGTAGCCGATACGCCAGCCGGTCATGGCGTAGGCTTTGGAGGCCCCGTTGACGACCACGGTGCGCCGCTTCGCCTCGGGCGAGACAGCCGCCGGGCTCTTGTGGACGGCGCCGTGGTAGACGAGCTTCTCGTAGATCTCGTCGGAGATGATGGAAAGGTCGTGACGGACCGCGAACTCGGCGATGGCCTGGATGGACTCCGGCGTCTCGATGGCGCCGGTGGGGTTACACGGGCTGTTGAGGACCAGGAGGCGAGTTCGCGGCGTGAGTTTGGCCTCGAGCGCGGCGACCTCGATGTGGTAGCCGGCCTTCGCGTCGGACTCCACGAAGACCGGGATACCGCCGGCCAGGCGCACCTGCTCGGGATAGGTGACCCAGTAGGGGGACGGGATGAGGACCTCGTCGCCCTCCTCGCAGAGGACCTGGAACGCGTTGTACAGGGCCTGCTTGGCCCCGGTCGAGACGACGATCTGTTCAGGCTTGTACTCCAGACCGTTGTCGACGAGCAGCTTCTCGGCGATGGCCTGACGGAGTTCGAGGAAGCCGGCCGCTACGGTGTACTTGGCGAAGCCTTCGCGGATGGCGGTCAGGGCGGCCTCCGTCGCGGCCGGAGGCGGCAGGAAGTCGGGCTCCCCGACCCCGAGGTTCACGATGTCGCGACCCTCGGCGGCCAAGGCCTTGGCCCGGGCGTCCACGGCGAGAGTGGCTGAAGGCTGGATGCCGAGAGCTCTCTTGGTCAGTCGAATGGTGCTGGTGGACAAGTCTTGACTCTCCCTTCGGGACCTGGAGAACGGAGAAAGCCGCTCAGGGCGTGGCTGTAAGTGGGACCAAAGGTAGTATAGCGCAAGGAGAAGCT
>CALMHV010000136.1 GCA_937863905.1 uncultured Bacillota bacterium | reverse complement strand
GTCCGAATACAATTCCCCGGTGATGCGTCGTGCGCCGGCGTTCGTTCTGGGGTCGTCCCTTCCGTCCGCGCTTCATGGTCCGCCGCTGGCCCAGGTCGGATGGCCCGGGTCCGGAGCGGAGCGTCAAGGCTCCGGCCGGCGCCGTCGCGGCTCGCAGCCTCTGGTCCAGGATGGCCGTGGGGGCCGGTCTCGTCCTTGGCCTGGGCGCCGCGGCCCTCCTCTTCCTGGACATGCTGCTCTGGCCGACCCTGCGGACCCTGGTTCAAGTCGAGGTGCAGAACATCGCGGTGGCGGCCATGTACGACGCGGTGCGGCAGCAGGTTTCCGACAGCGGCCTGGACTATCGCCAGTTCTTCCACGTGGAGACCAACGCGGACGGCCAGGTGACCTTCCTCCAGCCCGACACGGTGGCCATCAACGGCCTCGCCGCCCGGATAGCGACCTCCCTCCAGGAGACCCTGAAGGCCGCCGGCCCCAGCAAGATCTACATCCCCCTGGGGCGGGCCTTGGGCAGCCGCCTCCTCGGCGGCATCGGACCCCGCATCCCGGTCACGGTCTACCCTCTGGCCATGCAGAACATCCGCATCTGGGACACCTTCGAGTCGGCCGGCATCAACCAGACCCGGCACCGCATCTTCCTCAACATCCAGCTCCAGGTGAAGACGGCCGTTCCTTTCATCAGTTCCGACGTGGCCGTGGAGGGCGACTTCCCCCTCGCCGAGGCGGTCATCGTCGGGCAGGTGCCGAACACCTACGTGGGCGGCATCTGGCTGCCCTTCTTCCCGCGGGGTGAAGACACCGGGACCCAGGGCGCGACCTCACCGTAGACTGTGCCGGGGCTACGCTCCAACTCTTGCCGCGTCCCGGCGTCGCTCCGCGGCCGCCAGCACGACCCGCCGGGCGCCCACCGCCACCTGCCCCCAGGCCGACGCGGCGGCCACCGCCGCCCATTCCGCCACGCCCAGGGGGACCGTGTGAAAGAGCGGGCTCAGGGCCGGGACGTAGATGGACGCGAGGAGTATCCCCAGGGAGCAGGCGACGCCGGCGACCAGGTACCAGTTGGAGCTGAGCGGTGTCTCCAAGAGAGCGCGGGTCTCGGAGCGGCAGTCGAAGGCGTGGATGAGTTGCGACAGGCAGAGGGTGGCGAAGGCCATGGTTCTGGCCAGGGGGAGGTCCCACCCGGTGAACTGGAGGGTGCCCACGTAGATGGCGATGGTGGAGAGGCCGATGATGGCGCCCCGGCCCAGGATCTTCACGCCGAGACGCCTGGCGAAGATGCCCTCCCGCGGCGGGCGGGGCGGGCGGGTGGCCACGTCGGGCTCGGGCGCCTGGAGGCCCAGGGCCATAGCCGGCAGCCCGTCCGTCACCAGGTTGACCCAGAGAATCTGCAGGGGCAGAAGAGGGAGGGGCAGCCGGAAGAGGGCCCCGATGAGCATGGTCAGGATCTCCCCGGTGTTGCAGGACAAGAGGTACCGGATGGACCGGCGGATGTTGTCGTAGATGGTCCGGCCCTCCTCGAGGGCGGCCACGATGGAGGCGAAGTTGTCGTCGGCCAGGACCATGTCCGAGGCTTCCTTGGTGACGGCCGTGCCGGTCTGGCCCATGGCCACGCCGATGTCCGCTTCCCGGACGGCGGGGGCGTCGTTGACCCCGTCGCCGGTCATGGCCACGATCTCGCCGGCCAGGCGCAGGGCTCGCACTATCTTGAGCTTGTGCCCGGGCGAGACCCGGGCCCAGACGCGGATGTCCGCGGCGCGGCGGGCGAGGACCCGGTCGGAGAGGAGGTCGAGTTCGCGGCCGGTGATGACTTGCCGCGCCTCGGGAAGGCCGGGGTCGAGGAGCCGGATCTCGCGGGCCACGGCCAGGGCGGTCGCGGGGTGGTCGCCGGTGACCATACTCACCCTCACGCCCGCCCGGTGGCAGACCTCGATGGCGCCTCGGGCTTCCGGGCG
>CALMHV010000135.1 GCA_937863905.1 uncultured Bacillota bacterium | reverse complement strand
GGCCGGTGCCGCCCTGGCCGGTGCCGCCGGGCTGCCCGGTAGGACCGTTTCCGGTATCCTCTTCGTCTTTGGAGTCGTCAGGCCCGAAGCCGTTGCGCTCCGAGAACGTATGGGCCAGTCTGGACATCTCGCGGTTTTCGTGAGCCTTGCGGAGGATCTCGCCCGGATGTCCGCCGGCCGCGGTCAAGGCCTGACCGACCCCGCCTTGCTCCAGGTCCTCGGCATCGATGTCCAAGCCGGCCTCCTGAGCCTCGAGGAGCACGATGTACTCTCCCAACGAGAGCCCGAGAGTGTCGGCCTCCTGCCGCAGGGAGACCGAGTCGCCCAGCACCGTCTCAACGGTAAGGCTCGACGGCCCTTGCCCACCGGAGACCGCGGCCATCCGTTCTCCGAGACCCTTGCGCAGGCGCTCCAACCGTTTCTCCAACCCCGGGGAGAGGAGGCCCTTGTCCAAAGCCGGCACGGCGGCCACGATGACCTCGGCCGGGCCGCTGTCCAGAAAGCCCAGGCTTGCCGCCTGAACGCCGGCGTCGGAAACCACGTCGTCGATCGGGCGCCCGCGCCACTTGAGCCCGCTAAGGACCTGCTCACCATCCGGGTTCAGAGCCCGGCCGGCCACGACCCTCTCCCAGCGGTTGACGCCGAACTCCAGACTGGGATTGATGTCGAGGGTCACGTAGGCCATCGGGAGGCCGGAAGCCAGGACCCGGCCGACAGCCAGCGGTAACAGGACGAGCAGGATGGCCGCGCAGGCCGCAGCGGTCACGAGCCCGGGGCGAAGGCCCCAGCCCACACGCCCCTCCCGGCGCGCCGCGGGAAGAGCGATCTCCTGACCTTCCTCGTGGTGAGGCAGGCACCTCACCCCGACAAAGCGTCCCTCCGGGGTGATGGCCACCCCAGTGCGACCCCTGACCTCGAGGAGCAGGGCCTTCTCCGCGTCTTGGCCCGCCGTCCGCTTCATCTTAGGTAAGCCTCCAGGTGAGGCAAGTCTTCCGTAAGGATGAGGACCAGAGCAATGATGTATTTCCTCTGCCTCTCCAGTGTCTTCCGGCTGACCCCGACCAATCTCTCAAGTTCCTTGAGCGGCAACTCCCCTCGCCGGTGGAGGCTGTCGACGAGTTCCGGCCTCGACACGAGGGCCCGGGCCGCCTCGACAGCGTGTCGGCGAGCGTCCTCATGCCGGGGACAGATTCGAACCAACTCGGAGAGGGAGATCCCGAAAACCGAGAGCATCTCACGGTACCGCAGGACCTCCTCCCGCCGTTCAGAAGCGGTCTCCCGCTCACGATGGGCCCCCTCCGCCGCGGTCAGATGAGCCGCTTGGAGACTTGGAACCCCTCCCGCTGCGGTATCCGCCCAGAGCCCGTCTCCGCTTTCCAGGTCGGACAGCCCGCTCAACGAGACCTCGCGCTGCCTGGACCGGTTCTTCCGGTAGTGGTCGATCAGGCGCCGCCTGACCACCGCCTGGACGAAACCGAGGAAGCTCGCCCCCCGGGACGGATCGTAACTGTCGATGGCCTCGTTGAAGGCCACCAGGGCCACGCTGGCCTCGTCGTCCCGGCCCATCTCGACGTAGCCGCCGGTGACGCCTGAGGCGACCCTCATGGCGAAGGGCGCGTAGCGCCGGATGAGCGCTTCACGCGCGGCAGCGTCGCCCGCCCTGGCCAGAGCCAGGAGGCGCTCCGGGCCTTCGCTCAAGCCGGCCACCTCGTTCGCCATAGAGTTCGCCCGTCGGGGCGTCTATCTGGGGGTGGGGGCTCAGCCCCCGTATCGTTCCGTCTCGCTCCACAGGCAGCCGCAGTACGGCTGGCGGTAGAGGCCCATCTCGCGGGAGGCGGCCACTCCTTCCGGCCAGCCGGGGCGGAAGTCGCGGTAGAGGAAGGAGACCTTCCCTCCCGTGGTGGCGGCGGCCAGTTCTCCCGCCAAGCGAACTTCGTCGTGAAGCTGATACGGGCTCACCAGGAGAGTGCTGGTGAAGGCCTGGTACCCCTGAGATGCGGCCTCGCGGGCCGTCTCGGTGAACCTCAACTCGTAGCAGGCCCGGCAGCGTCTGGGGCGATCCCAGGCCTTCTCGATGGTCACCGCGAGGTGAGCCTCGGGGCGGTACCCCGGAGCCACGACGAGCGGCAGACCGGAACGGCTGGCGTAGGCCTCGAGGGTCTTGAGGCGGCGCCGGTGCTCCCGGGACGGCTGGATGTTCGGGTTGAAGAAGAACCCTGTCGGCCTGAGCCCCTCCGCCGTCAAAGCGCGGTGCGGGTAGACGGCACAGGGGCCGCAGCACACGTGAAGGAGAACGGCGTCCTTCGCCTGGCTGGTCATACCCCGCCCTTCTCTCTCCGCCCTTCGCCGAACAGGCTCGAAGGCGCTTGGCGGCCGAGGTGGCGGTAGGCCAGTTCGGTCAGGACCCGCCCGCGCGGCGTCCGCTTGATGAACCCGAGTTGGAGAAGGAACGGCTCGTAGACGTCCTCCACCGTCAGGGCTTCCTCGCTGATGGAAGCGGCGATGGTCTCCAGGCCCACCGGCCCGCCGGCGTACTTGTCGGCCATGGCCTCGAGCATCCGGCGGTCGACGGAGTCAAGACCCAGCTCATCGATGTCCAGGAGCTTGAGGCCGTCGTGAGCCGCGTCAGCGGTGATGCGGCCCGACCCGGTGACCTGAGCGTAGTCGCGCACGCGGCGCAGGAGGCGGTTGGCCACCCGCGGGGTGCCCCGGGACCGGCGGGCGATCTCCCTGGCCCCCTCCGGCTCGAGGCCGATGCCTAGAATCCCCGCCGAGCGGGTGACAATGCGCACCAGGTCTTCCTGGGAGTAGAAGTCCAGCCGGCTGACCACGCCGAACCGGTCGCGCATCGGCGAGGTGATCAGACCGGCTCGGGTCGTTGCGCCGACCAGGGTGAAGTGCGGAAGGTCAAGGCGGATGGAGCGCGCACTCGGGCCGCGCCCGATGACGATGTCCAGGGCGAAGTCCTCCATGGCCGGGTAGAGGATCTCCTCGACCGTGTGGCCGAGACGATGGACCTCATCGATGAAGAGGACGTCGCGGTCCCCGAGGTTGGTGAGGATGGCGGCCAGGTCACCCGGACGCTCGATGGCCGGTCCGGAGGTGACCCGGATGCCGACCCGCATCTCGTTGGCGATGACGTGGGCCAAGGTGGTCTTGCCAAGGCCGGGGGGGCCGTAGAGGAGGACGTGGTCCAACGGCTCCTTCCGCTCCATGGCCGCCTGGATGAAGATGCGGAGGCGCTCCACCACAGGCCCTTGCCCGATGTACTCGCTAAACACGCGCGGCCGGAGGCCCGGCTCCACGCCGCCCTCATCCAGTCGGGCCCGCGGGGAGACGACCCGCTCCTCGTCCGTCGTCGTCACGAAGCCACCTCCATGCCTGCAACATCCTTAGGAACCGGTCGGCGGGTTCGGGACCGGCTAGAGCGTCTTCAGGGCCCGCTTGAGCAGGCCGGCCGTGTCGGCCTTGTCCCCCAACTCCCTCTTGGCCCGTTCGACCGCCTGGGCGGCCTCGACGCGCCCGTAGCCCAAGGAAGTCAGGGCCTCAATCGTCTCTTCCACCGGGTCGCGGCTGGCGGGCGCGGCCGCGAAATCGGCGGCCGTCAACCCGTCGCGGCCCGGGGCCAGCTTGTCGCGGAGTTCCACAACGAGCCGCTGGGATAGCTTCTTCCCGACCCCGGGCAGCCGCCCGAGGCCCTCGGTGTCCTCATAGATGACGAGTTCGAGAAAGCGCTTTGGCCGGCAGCCGGAGAGGATGCCCAGGGCCACCTTGGGTCCGACCCCCGAGACCGTGAGGAGCAAATCGAAAAGACCGGCCTCCTCGGCGGTGGAAAACCCGTAGAGGGTCAGAGCATCCTCACGGACGACGAGCCTCGTGTGTAGCGCTAGCTCGCAATCGGGTTCCGGCGATAGCGCGGCGGGCGTGTCGGGAACGAAGACCTGGAAACCGACGCCGCCGATGTCTAGGACGACGAAGCCCTTCCCCCGCTCCGCCAATCGGCCTCGAAGAAACCTGATCACGGTCAGCCGCCGCCTTCCCCGTCCGGGGCACTCCGTCCCGACCCGGCTCCGGCTCCGGCCAGGAGCCGCTCCAGCCGCCGGCTGTGGACGCAACAGATGGCTACGGCCAGCGCGTCGGCGGCGTCGTCGGGACGCGGCACCTCGCGCAGCCCGAGGAGCATCCTCACCATCGCTTGTATCTGGGCCTTGTCCGCGCTGCCGTAGCCGGCCACCGCCAGCTTCACTTCCGGCGGCGTGTACTCCGAGACCGGCTTCCCGGCCACCGCGGCGGTCAGGAGGATGGCCCCCCTCGCCTGCCCGACGGACAGGGCGGTGCGCACGTTCCGGTTGAAGAACAGTTCCTCCACGGCCACGACATCGGGGTCGTGCTCGGAGATGAGACGGAGCAACTCCTGGTGGATGGTCAGAAGCCGCGCCGCCAGAGGCGCCTCCTTGGGTGTCGTGATGACGCCGTAGCCCAAGGTCTCCAGTCGCCCGGCGCGCTCCCGGACGAGACCGTAGCCAGTCGTCGCGGTACCAGGGTCCACGCCCAGGACGAGCACAGGATTTACCCCCCGTGGTACGTAATTAGACGGCAGGGCAGGTTTCCCTTGCCGCAGCCAACCCTGGGGTAGCTGGGAGAATCGCGCATGACGAGAAGAGCCTTCCTAATCCTGGCCCTAGCGGCCCTGTTTGTCGCCTCACCCGTCTCCGCCCGGGCAAAGGGCGAGTGGGTCCTCCACCAGGATGGTCCCTTTGTCGTCGCCTACCGGGAGAACTGGTCCGGGTCCTCCGGTCCGGCCCGGGTCGAGCGTCTGGCGGAGCGCCTGAACGCCACGGCGGTGGGCGTGGCCGCCCTGCTCGAGCGGAAATGGGAGTTCCCGGAAGGCACGGCCTTCCGGGTCGTGGTCGGCCCTCGGAACGACGGCTGGCCGGCCGGATGGACCGGGTCGGACTGCCGCACCGTGGACCCGGACTCCGACGCTTCCGTGGACCAGGTCGCGGCCGCGTCCGTCCTGAGCTGGGCCTCCGGCGCCGAGAGCGTCACCGACTACGTCGCTTCCGGGCTCGCCAGCCTGGTCAACCGAGGTGAGGACGAAACCTGGGCGGTGGCGGCCGCCCTGGACGAGAAGGAGCGTCTGGCCAGCCTAATCCAACTCACGAGTTGGTGGCCGTCCCTGCCGCTCGGCCGGGAGCAACTCGCCTCGCTGGTCGGCTATGTCCGAGAGCAATGGGGTCCGCCGGGTCTTTTGAGGCTGGCCCACAGCGACGGGGACTTGGTTTCCGACGCCGACGCTGTTTGCCGGGAGGCTCTGGGCGTGGGAGCGGCCCAACTCGACCGAGGGTGGGTCGCCGCCGTGAGAGCCCACGCCGCGACGCTCGCGCCGGACGTCCTGGACGCTGGGCGCGACGCCGTCTCGGCCGCGCTGGCCCGGGCGGTGTGGACGATGCGTCTTCTGGCCACCCTGGTCATCGCCCTCGGCGCGTTCGCCGTCTGGACCCTGACGCCGCTCGACCGCCGCCGCCAAATGGTCTGGTGCCTGGCCGCCTTCGCCGCCATGGCCGGCGTCGAACTGGCTTTGTTTTCGCTCCCGGTCGGCGCGGCCACAAAGTCCGCCGTGGCCCTGGCCGAAGTCCTGGCCATGGGCCTGGTCCTGGTCGCCTGGGTCCGGCGCGGCCGGAAGGCGCAGGGCGCGACCGCTCCTGCGGGGGTCGGGGAGCCGGCCTCCGCGCTTGAGGCTCCGGCCGCCGGCGCCCGTCCCTCGGTCTGGGCCGAGTTGGCCATTGTCGTGCTCCTGTCGGTCATGATCATGGCGCCTCGGCTGGGGCTCTACTGGTACAGCCGGGAGATCTGGGCGAAGGCGCCGATGATCGTGCTCGTCCTGGGCCTGGTCTTCTGGACGGAGGGCGGGGGTCTGGGTTCGGTCGGGCTCAAGCGGATGGGCCTCGGACGCCTGGTCTGGGTGAGCGTCGTCGGCCTGGTCGCCTTCCGCCTCACCACCGGGCTGACCGAGCTCATCTTCTACTCCGGGTTCGCGGACGTCACCGGCGTCCAGTTCGCCTGGCAGTACTACGAGCCGTGGTGGAGGGGCATCGGGTTCCATCACTGGCCCTACCAGTCGTGGGCGGGCTGGCAAACCACCGTGGACGTTTGGGACTTCGTCTTCGGCAACTTCGCCGAGGAGCTTTTCTTCCGGGGTTACCTGCTGAGCCGCCTGGAGCGGACGATGGGCTGGACCAAGGCCCTGATCGTCCAGGCGGTGCTCTTCGGCTTCTTCCACGTGAACTACGACCTGTTTCCCTTCGAACTCTGGCCGATGCTCGGGTACGTCTTCATGGCCGCGGCCTTCGGGGTCTTGATGGGGCTTTTGGTGCGCTACAGCCGGACTCTGGTCGTGGCGGCGCTCGTCCACCCGATGTCGAACCTCGGCGTGCTCTGGGTCGGGGCTCAGTACGCGGGGTATCACGGAGGCTGGCTGGGCTTTCTGGCCTACTACCCCCTCCAGATCGTCCTGGGCCTCATCTTCATCCCGGCGCTCCTGGCCGCGGCCACGGGAACCTTCCGGTGGCCGGCTTGGCGGCGACCGCCGGCTCGCCGACCCCGGGGCCCGTACATCGAGACGCCGGGCTAGTCGCCCAGGCCCTCGATGAGGCTGAGGGCTTCCTCGTGGCTATCGAAGGTGAGACCGGTGCTGAGGATCGCCACCTCCCCCGCGTTCAGGTCGTCGGTGACGATACCGGTCGTAATAATGAGGATGAGTTCTACGCCCGGGTCATCGACCGAACCGGCGTAGAGGACCAGCTTGCCCTCCTCCAAGCGCAGGGTGCGCTTGGTGTGCGCCGGACACATGGCTTCGCGGTCCGTGCGCGCGAGTTCCACGCGCTCCGGAGCGAAGCTGGTGATTTCCCAGTCGCGGAGTTCGATGGCCAGGGTCTCTCGCCTGAGGCCGACGGACCTCTCCGGGGCCTCCGTCGCCGCCTGGGTGCCGCAGCCGCAGGCTTCGAAGGTCACCGCCCAGAGGAAGACGGCGCTCGGGGCCACGGTGGTCGCGGTCCCGGCGTCGCCGCTCGCGGAACCACCTCCGCCAGTGGCGGCAGCTCCCGTCAACCCCGGCGCTCCACCCGCCGCGGCCGGCGGTCCCTCGGCCGGGGTCGGCGTCTCGACCCTGACCCCGAGGATGCGCCAGAGGTGCCCGGCGAGGTCGCCAACCCCCGGCCCGCCCAAGAGGCGGCCCGCGGCCAGCGCGAGCAGGACGGCGACCGCCAAGACGAACAGGCCGCGCCCCAAACGCGCCCGTCCGGAGAGCCTGCGCCCGGGAGTCCAGGGCACGACACGACACCCCTTCTCCTGCCGATTTGGGCCTAGGATGGCCCGGCTGGGGGTTTCCTACTCAAGCGGCAGGATGCGGATGGAGCGTCCGGAGCGGGCGGCCCGCGGTCGGACGCGACGGTCACTCTCCCGCGATGTTGTAGTTGGTGTAGACGTTCTGGACGTCCTCGTGCTCGTCGAGGGCCTCGATAAGCCCGAGACACTTCTCGGCTTGGCCCCCGCTGAGCTCGATGGTGTTTTGGGGAACCATGGCCACCTCGGCCTCGGCCACGCTGAGATTGGCCTTCCGCACGGCCTCCAGGACGGCCGGGAAGTCGCCCGGCGCCGTGATGACCTCGAAGGAGTCCGGTTCCGTCCGGAGGTCCTCGGCCCCGGCGTCGAGGACCAGGACCATGAGCTCTTCCTCGGAGATGGCGTTGTCCTCACGCCCGAGGAGGATGGAGCCCTTCTTCTTGAACATCCAAGCCACGCAACCGGTCTCCCCCAAGTTGCCACCGTGGCGCGAGAAGATGTAGCGCATCTCCTGGGCGGTCCGGTTGCGGTTGTCGGTCATGAGTTGGATCAGGACGGCCACACCACCCGGCCCGTAACCCTCGTAGACAATCTCCTCGTAGACCGCGCCCTCGTTGAGGTCACCGGTGCCCTTCATGATGGCCCGCTGGATGTTCTCGGAGGGCATGTTAGCGGCCTTGGCCTTGTCGACGGCCAGACGCAGGCGGAAGTTGTTGTCGGGGTTCCCGCCGCCCTCCCTGGCGGCGGCGATGACCTCCCGGCCGAGCTTCGTGTAGGCGGCGCCCTTCTTGGCATCGACGACCGCCTTACGGCGCTTGATGTTCGCCCATTTCGAGTGGCCCGACATTCTCCCAACTCCTGTTCTGTCCCGGCTACCACCGGTAAGCTAGAAACCTGGGACCGCGGGCGGGCGTCGCTTGTGTTCGCTCCGCTGGCCCATGGCCCGGATGCGAGATGCCACCTCGGGGGGCACTTCTCCCCCCAAAAGGAAGCGGTCAAGGAGTTCGTAGGTGAGACCCATCTCCCCTTCGTCCGTCTGGCCAGGCCAGAGTCCGGCCGTCGGCGCCCGGGCGATGACCGGCTCGGGCACGCCGAGATGGCGGGCGAGTTCCCGGACCTCCGCCTTGACCAGGTGGGCCAGGGGAAGGAGGTCGACCGCACCGTCTCCGAACTTCGTGAAGTACCCGACCGCCAGTTCGGACCGGTTCCCGGTGCCGGCGACCAGGCGGTTGAGTCGGTTGGCGTGGTAGTACCAGGTCACGGCCCTCAGGCGAACCCGGAGGTTGGCCAGGGCCAGCTTCTCGCGCTGGGCGCCTCCTGGCGCCGGTTCCGGAGCCGCGTCGCCCACGGCCCCGAGGAGGGTCTCGTACACCTTGTCGAGTTCCACGATCTTAAGGGGCAGGCCAAAGGTCTTGGCCACGGCCCGCGCGTCCTCGAGGTCGCGCTCCGCGCTCCCGCAGGGCAGGAAGAGGCCGAGGCTCGCCTCGGGATAGGCCCGGCTCGCCAGCCCGGCGACCACAGCCGAGTCGAGGCCACCGCTGACCCCGAAGACCAATCCCTCCGCACCCGCCCCGGCGACCAGGCCCCGTAGCCAGGTGACGAGCCGGTCGGCGTACCCGGCTTCCCAGCCGGGAGGACGCCGCTTGGGCGAGGTGGCCGGATCACGGTCGGACGTGGTCACTGTCTTCACCGTCTCCTTCTACCCACCCTGATTGTCTTCCATGTCCGGGGGAGGTCCTCCTGTGTGGTCTTTGACGCCGTCCGGGCGACGCGGTACAATCCGGGAGAAGGACGAGGAGGTCTCGAGCATGGACGTGCCCCTCGGACCAGGCCGGG
The DNA here is from genome assembly GCA_937863905.1 of uncultured Bacillota bacterium. Lineage (GTDB taxonomy): Bacteria > Bacillota > Sulfobacillia > UBA995 > UBA9673 > CALMHV01. Next base: position 26 of record CALMHV010000135.1, on the reverse strand, counting down.
AGCCCGACCGCCCCGAGGCCCCAGGC
>CALMHV010000134.1 GCA_937863905.1 uncultured Bacillota bacterium | reverse complement strand
ACCTCCGGACCCGGCGCCTGCGCTTCACCTGAGGCACCCGCGGTCTGGCTGCCGCTTCCGGACGAGCCGCCGTCGCCGGCCGAGGAATACGGGGTCTCCGTCCCGCCGAACGGCAAGGAGGAGGGAAGCAAGAAGCCCTGGCGGACGAGATAGACGCTCAGAAGGACGATGAGGACACCGGCGACCGCGATGAACTGGCTGGAGTAGCGCCGGACCTTGGCCGCGAGGCCATCCCGGCGCGCCCGCCGGAGCCACTCGGACGCGGTCTGGGCGAAGGCGGCAAGAAAGGCCGGACTCTTGCGGGCGTGCCTGCTCCGGGCTCGCCGAGCACCGCGAGGCGGCAAGGAGCTTCCCCGCGCCGCCCGCGCCGGGGAACCCGGCGGCCTCTGGCTTCGCTCGTGGTAGCGCCGTCCGGACCGCCCGGTATCCATTGGGACCCCTCCCGGCCCTAGTGTTTCCGCCGGGTGCCAGCATATACCAGGCGAGAGGCGGAGCCGGGCCGGGCGCCGCGAGGATCCGGCAGGCTACGAACCCGCCCGGAGCGCTTCCACCTCCGTCCCAGCGAAGTAGAAGAGGAGGATGGCGCGGTAGTCCTTGCCGGCCTTGGCCATCCCGTTCGCCCCGTACTGGCAGAGCCCCACCCCATGGCCGTACCCCACGGTGACGAAGTGGAGCACCCCGCCGGACACCGTGAACGAGAGGCGGGCGGACGGCAGTCCCGTGGCGCGGCGGAAGGCCGAGACCGTCACTTCCTTCTCTCCGACGCGGAGGCGCCTGGCCCGGCCCGTCGGGGTCTTCTCGACGACCTCCACGTAGGCGTGGCCTTTCCCGGCCGCCGTCGTCAGAACCCCGGCGTCGAGTCCGAAGGCCTTCGCGAGGTCGGCGACCGCGACGTCGGTCTCCCGGCGCGTCCACGGGGAATCGGCGCACCAGGGATCGGTCACGCCGCGAAGGTAGGGCAGGGCCTCCTGCCAGACATCTTCGCTGTTCTCGGTGGCGCCGCCGCAGGTGGAGTGGTAGGCGGCCTGGATGGGGACGCCGCTGGCGGTGACGATCAGACCGGCCGTGCCCGTCACGGCCGCCTCGACCTTCTGCCAGCGGCCGTAGAAGCCCAGAGCGCCCCACTGCGTCCGGGCATCGTCCTGGCTGAGCCAGGCCTGACCGCCGGCCCAGATGTCCGTGGTCAGGTCGGCGTCGGTGCGACCCGCCACGCCCTGACCCCCGAGCGCCCGGAGGTTTCTTACGGCGAAGGTGCGGGCGATGACGGCCTGGGCCTTGAGGGCCTCCGGCTCGAAGGACGTGGGCATCTCCGCGGCGACAACCCCGGCCACGTACTCCTCAAGCGGCAGGGTGACGAGGCGGCCTGTCGTGTGGACAAGCAGCCGGACCTCGGGCTCCTGGGTCACCGACGGCCACGCCGCCGTGTCCGAGTACTGGCAGCCCTTGACGATGATCGCGGGCAGAGCGACCAGAACGAAGAGAAGAGCGAGAAACGCGATGGCGATGGCCCGACGCATGGCTCCCGCCTCCCGGCCGGCTCTCGAAACCCTATGCCGTGGAGGAGGGGGTCATGCTGCCGGCGGCCGCTCGCGGCGGGGCTGGGGGAGCGTTCTAGCTGCCGCTCGCCGTGGGGCCGAGGCCGAGCCCGGAAGCTTCGGATTCTTCCGCCGCGACGAGCCGGACGCGCCGGATGTTCGCCCCCAGCTTGCGGAGGTTGACGTCGAACCCGTCATACCCTCGGTCGACGTGTTCGACTCCCCGGACCTCCGTGGTCCCGATTGCGGCCAGGCCGGCGAGGACCAGGGCCGCTCCGCCGCGCAGGTCGGTGGCCGCGACGATGGCCCCCTGGAGCTGGCTCTGGCCATGGACCATGGCCGCCCGGCCGTCGACCTGGACCTCGACGCCCATCCGCCGGAGTTCGCCGACATGGATGAAGCGGTTCTCAAACACCGTCTCGGTGACGACGCTCATGCCCTCCGAGACGGCTAGGAGAACCATGAACGGGGCCTGCATGTCGGTCGGGAAGCCGGGATAGGGCATGGTCTTGACGTTGACCGCCTGCGGCCGGCGCCGCGTCGCATCGACCAGGACGGAGTTCTCGTCCTCGAACACGCTGATGCCCATCTCGCGCATCTTAGCCGTGACGGCTTTGAGATGGTCGGGGACGACCCCTTCCACCTCGACCCGACCGCCGGTGAGGGCGGCGGCCACCATGTAGGTCGCGGCCTCGATGCGGTCCGGGATGACCTGGTGGTGGGCGCCCCGGAGCGAGGGAACGCCCTCGACGCGAATGATCTTGGTCCCCGCGCCGTGGATGGAGGCGCCGGCCCCGCTGAGATAGTTGGCCAGGTCGACGATCTCCGGTTCTTCGGCCGCGTTCTCGATGATGGTCGTCCCCTCGGCCAGGGCGGCCGTCATCATCAGGTGCTCGGTCGCGCCGACGCTGGGGTAGTCGAGGTAGACGCGGCTGCCCCGGAGGCGGTCGGCACTGACCTCCACGAACCCGTGCCCCTGCCGGACGGTTGCCCCCAGGGCCTCCAGACCCTTGAGGTGCAGGTCGATAGGCCGGCTGCCGATGGCGCACCCGCCCGGGAGGGAGATGCGGGCCCGGCCCAAGCGGGCGACCAGGGGACCCGTGACGAGGAAGGAGGCCCTCATCCGGCCGACGAGATCGTACGGGGCTTCGTAGCTGGAAAGCCCGGCCGGGCGCAGGATGAGGGTCGAGCCGCGAAGGCGCGCGTCCATGCCGAGTCTGGACATGACCTCGACAGCGGTGTGCACGTCTTCAAGGTGCGGAACCTGGGTGATGACCGAATCGCCCTCGCACAGGATGGAGGCGGCGATGATGGGCAGGACGGCATTCTTCGCGCCGTGGACCTTCACGCGCCCGTGGAGCGGGCGCTTTCCCTTGATGACGAATCTCATGGTTGACGGACTCCCAACTTGCCGAGTGCCCTTAGCATTCCCAGCCCGACGCGTTCAGTGGCCGGACCGGCGCCTTTGGGGGACATCTGGATCGAACGCCGCGGGACGCTCCGCGGCCCGGCCGAAGTGGTGCAGGAGCACGCCGGCGATGCGGTCGGACGCCCGGCCGTCCCCGAACGGATTCGCGGCCGCCGTCATCCTTCGATACTCCGCCTCGTCGTGGACCAGCGCGCGCAGGGCGGCCAGGATGGCCTCCTCCGAGGTTCCCACGACCCGGACCGTGCCGGCCTCCACCGCCTCCGGGCGCTCCGTGTTCTCCCGGACGAGGATGACCGGACGGCCAAGCGTCGGGGCCTCCTCCTGGATGCCGCCGGAGTCGGTGAGAATGAGGTGGCTGCGGGCCATGAGGTTCACCCAGTCGGGATAGGCGGCGGGTTTGAAGAGGACGACGTTGTCGAGCCCGGCCAGTTCCCGGCGCGCCACCTCGCCCGCTTCCGGGTTGAGGTGGGCGGAGACCAGGAGGCGGACGCCGCGCTCCTCGCCGGCGAAGCGCCGGAGGGCCCGGTAGATGCGGACCATCGGCTCGCCCCAGTTCTCGCGGCGGTGGCACTCGACCAGGATGATGCGGTCGCCGGCCGGCGCCCCGGGCGCCCCGGGCGCCACGCTCCCCGCCGCGGCCACCTCACGCTCAAGGGCCGGGTCGGACAGGCGATAGCCGTCGCGGACCGTCCAGAGCAGCGCGTCGATGGCCGTGTTGCCGGTGACGTGGATGGCCCCGGGCGGCACGTTCTCCCGGAGAAGGTTGTCCCTGGCCCGGGCGGTCGGGGCGAAGTGGAGGTCGGCGAGGCCGCCGGCCAGGCGCCGGTTCATCTCCTCCGGCCAGGGGGAGTACTTGTCGTGGGTCCGCAGCCCGGCCTCGACGTGGCCGACGCTGACCTTGGCGTAGAAGGCGGCCAGGGCGGAGGCGAGGGTCGTCGTGGCGTCGCCGTGGACGAGGACGATATCCGGGCGGTCTTCGGCCAGCACCCTCTCCAGCCCCTCGAGGATGCGGGCGGTGAGCGTGGTCAGGGACTGGCGGGCGGTCATCACGTCGAGGTCATGGTCGGGCCGGAGGCCGAAGTGCCGGAGAACCTGGTCGAGCATCTCGCGATGCTGAGCGGTGACGGTGACGCGGACGTCGAAGGCGGCCGGGTCGGCCTGCAGACGGAGGATGACCGGCGCCATCTTGATGGCCTCCGGGCGCGTGCCGAAGATGGTCATGACCTTCAGCGGTTCCTGGGGTGGATGGCTCGGCCCGGCGCTCACTTGGGTACGTTCTTCTCCTGGGAGGACAGGGCGCCGGCCGAGACGACGGCCACAAACCCCACCAGGCCGAGGGCCGCCAGGCAGATAACCAGGACGAAGCCCAAGCCCTGTCCAACCTCGGACAGGAGGATGGCGCTCAGGGCCAGCCAGGCCGTGACCGCCCACATGAGAAGAACGGCCTTCTTCTGGCTCAGCCCGAGGTCGAGCAAACGATGGTGCAGGTGTCCCCGGTCGGCGCCGCCGATGGACCGCTTGGCTCTGACGCGACGGATGATGGCCAGGAGGGTATCGGTGATGGGCAGGCCCAGGGCCACGATGGGCACGAGCAGGGCCACGGTCGTCGTCTGTTTCAAGGCCCCCTGGACGGAGATGGCCGCCAAAGTGAAACCCAGGAACATCGAGCCCGTGTCGCCCATGAAAATCTTGGCCGGATTGAAATTGTGCGGCAGGAATCCGGCGGCCGAACCCGCCAGGGCGGCGATGAGGATGGTGACGGTGCCCGCGCCCATGGTGCGCGCCGCGACGTACAGGGCGGCCAGAGAGGCGATGGTGCAGATGCCCGCGGCCAATCCGTCCAGGCCGTCGGCCAGGTTCATGACGTTCATGACCGCGACGACCCAGAGCACGCTGACGACGTAACTCCAAGAACCGAGATAGAACATCCCCCCGGTCAAGGGGTTGGTGATGAACTCGATGCGAACCCCGAGGCCGGCCACGAGCGCGGCCACGAGGATCTGTCCGAGGAGCTTCGTCCGGGGCGAGAGATCGCGCAGGTCATCGAAGACGCCGATGGACGCGGCCAACGAGCCGCAGACGATGATGCTGAGGGTCTGCCGGTCCGGCCAGCCGCGCAGCAGGATGACCGTGACGACGAAGGAGGCCAGCATGGCCAGGCCTCCGAGATGCGGCATGGGCTGCTCATGCACGGTCCGGTCCCCGGGAACGGCTACGGCGCCGGTGCGAAGGGCCAGCCGCTTGACGAGGGGAGTGAGACCGTAGGTGAGGACGAACGCTACCAGGAAGGCGAGAACAGGCAGAAGCACCGGTAGTCCTCCTCAAATGACTTGGCCAGAAGGCGATTTTCGCCCCGGTCAACGCTATACCTTCACTAATCGACTGTCAAACCCGTCCACGTCAGGTGACGTGTGGGTTCGAACACGATTTCGTTGACACCGGCGTTAATCAGCAATTTGGGCCGGAGTCATCCTCGATCTCGCTGATGCGCCGGACGCGCCGCTCGTGTCGCTCGCCCCGGTCGAAGCCGGCGCCGAACCAGGTTCGTAGGATTTCCTCGGCCAGCGAAGGCCCGATGACTCTCGCCCCAAGGCAGAGCACGTTGCTGTCGTTGTGCTGGCGGGTGGCCCGGGCCGAGAAGGTATCGTGACAGAGAGCCGCCCGCACCCCCTTGACCTTGTTGGCCACGATGCAGGTGCCGATGCCGGTCCCGCAGACGAGAAGGCCCCGGTCGGCCGCCCCGGAAGCCACGGCCCGGGCGACGCCCAGGGCGATGTCCGGGTAGTCCACCGCGGCGTCGGAATGAGTGCCGAAATCGACGATTTCATGGCCCAGCCCTTTGAGGCAAACCGCGAGTTCGTCCTTCATCCGGTACCCGGCATGGTCGGCGCCGACGGCCACCTTCACGTGTCGGTCCCCTCCTTGCTTGTCCCGCTGTCTTCGGCCGGCCCGCCGGAC
>CALMHV010000133.1 GCA_937863905.1 uncultured Bacillota bacterium | reverse complement strand
GCCCTAGAACGCGTTCCGGACCAAGTTCACCTTCTCGGCCCGGCCGTCCCGGTCGATCAAGACCTCGACCGCGTCGAACCGGCACACCGGAGGGTGGTCGCCGAAGCGCCCAAGGTAGTACGTGGCCACGCGCCGGACCTGGGCCCGCTTCCGGGCCCCGACGGCCTCAAGCCCGCCCCCGAAGGCGCCCTGGCGCCTGGCCTTGACCTCAACGAAACACAAGATCTCGCCGTCCCGGGCGATGATATCCACTTCACCCAGGCGGCAGCGGTAGTTCCGCTCGACAACCTGATAGCCCTGCCCTTCCAGGTGCCCCGCGGCGGCGGTTTCGCCCGCCGGTCCGAGATAGGTACCCTGGCGGGGGCCATGGCGGCCGCCGCCCCGCGGCCCGCTCCGCCCGCCGCGCGGGCCCTTGCTCTCACTCATCAGGGTTTCCCCCTTCCCGGCCGAGGAAGCTCCGGCGGTGGGCCGGGCAGGGCCCCCACTCTCTGAGAGCCGCCCGGTGCTCGGCAGTGGCGTAGCCCTTGTTTCTCTCGAAGCCGTAAGCCGGGAACCGGCGGGCGACCTGCCGCATGATGCGGTCCCGGGTCACCTTGGCGATGATGGAGGCCGCGGCGATCGAGGCGCACCGGGCGTCGCCACCCACTATCCCGCGCTGCGGCCCCTCCAGGCCCGGGATACGGAACCCGTCGACCAAAACGTAGTCGGGGCGCTCGCCGAGCCCGGCCAGAGCCCGGCGCATGGCCACGTAAGTCGCCTGGAGGATGTTCACGCGCTCGATGAGCCCCGGGCCGGCCATCCCCACGGCCCATCCGGCGCTGGCGGCCACCACGTCATCGTACAGCAACTCCCGGAGGTCCTCCGGGATGCGTTTGGAGTCATCCAGGCCCGGGACGACGACACCCGGCCGCAGGACGACAGCGGCGGCGACGACGGGCCCGGCCAAGGGCCCCCGGCCGGCCTCGTCCACCCCGGCCACCACGGCGGCCTCCGCTGGACAGAGAGACACTTCCGTCTCCAGCAGCGCCGCGACACGGCGTCTCTCCTCGCGGCAGGCCCTGGCCACCCCCAGCAACCTGGCCCCCAGGGCCTGGGCCCCGACCCGCGGGTCGACGGCCAGGCGACGGCCCCAAGCCTCGAGTTCCTCGATGTTCTGGGCTGTCGCCCGACGCGGCCCACCGGCGGCCAACCGGGCCGCCCTGACCGCCAACTCGCCGAGCGTCAGCCGCGGCTTCCCGCTCATGCCGGTCCGGCCCCCGGCCTCTCGAGCGTGATGCGGCCGAACCGTCCTTCGCGAAACGCCCCCACCAAGGCCACCGCCGCCCGCTCCAGGTCCGGGACCCCGCCGGAGAGCAGGTGGCCGCGCCCGCGGGCGTAGCGGGTCAGGGCGTCGTCCGCCGTGCCCTCACCGGTCAACTCGGCCGGGAGCCGTCCGTGTTCCGCCAGGACAGCCAGCGCGTGCCCGGCCACGGTGATGGCGTCGAAGGCTTGCACCGGAAGGATGCCTAAAAGAGCCAGGGTGAGAGCGATCCGGTCCGGCAGGCGCCCGGGGACGAGGATGCCGGGAAGGTCCAGGAGCCCGAGACCCTCGAGCGCGACGATCCACTGTTTGCCCCGGGTGATGCCCGGGCGGTCTCCCGTGCGGGCCGAGGCCCGGCCGACCAGGCGGTTGATGAGCGTGGACTTCCCAACGTTCGGCAGACCGACGACCATCGCCCGCTGGGACGACATCCCCGCCCGCTTGCGCCCGATGGCCAGGGCGAGCTTGGCGATCTCGCGGGCGTCGCGGGCTTCCTCGGAAGAAAAGGGAGTGGCCGAGTCCTCGGGGCGGCCGCCATCTCGGAGATGGGCGACCCACGCCCTGGTCGCCGACGGATCGGCCAGGTCGGCCTTGCCCAGGACGGTGAGGATGGGGCGGCCGGGAACGAGCGCGGCCAGGTTGGGATGGCGAGTCGCGAGGGGCGCCCGGGCGTCGGCTACCTCGATGACCAGGCTGACCAAAGACAGGTTGTCGCGGATGAGGCGGCGGGTGCGGGCCATCTGGCCTGGGAACCAAGTGGAGGCCGCCTGCCCGCCCCGCTCCGTCTGACTTGGTGGCCCGGCCGGTCCCCGGCCCGTCACCCCAGCCACGCGGGCCGCCAGATGGGCCAATACCGGAGGAAGGCCTTGCCCTTGACGTTCTTCAGCGGCACGAAGCCCCAAACACGGCTGTCCTCGCTTTGCGGGCGGTTGTCCCCGAGCACGAAGAGTTGGCCGTCCGGGACTTGGCGCTCCGGGTATTCGGAGTAGCGGTATTCGTCGATGGTCACGGGCCACTTGCTCTGGTCCAGGGGCTCGCCGTTGATGAAGACGACCCCGTTGGTGATGGCGACGGTCTCGCCGGGCAGGGCGATGACCCGTTTGATGTAGTCGCGGGAGGGGTCGAGCGGGTAGCGGAAGACGATGATGTCACCCCGGTGGGGCGTGGTGAAGCGGTAAAGAGGCTTGAAGACGAAAACGCGCTGGCCGGTCGCGAGCGTGGGTTCCATGCAGGCCCCGTCGATGGTGTACGACTCGACGACCGCGGCCCGGAGGAACAGGGCGATGAGGGCGCAGATGACCAGGGTCTTGGTCCAGTCCCAGACGACAGCCCACAGGCTTGGCCGCGACTCGGTGACCATCTCGCCGAAGGGCTGTGCCACCCTCAATAGCCTCCCGCCCGCGCCCCCACCCACTCAAACCGACTGGGTGGCCAGTAGACGAGGAAGACCTCGCCCCTGAGATTCTCTAGTGGAACAAAGCCGAAGAACCGACTGTCCTCGCTCACGGGCCGGTTGTCCCCCAGGACGAAGACCTGCCCTTCGGGAACCCTCATCGCGGGCAAGCTCGACTGGTCCCGGATCACGGAGTAACTCTCCGATAGAAAGCTGCCGTTCACGAGGACCCGGCCGCCCCGTATCTCCATCGAGTCTCCGGGCAGCCCGACCACCCGCTTCACGAAGGCTCGACTCGGGTCGAGAGGGTACTGGAAGACGACGATGTCGCCGCGCTCCGGTCCGCCCCGGGCGATGGTCAGCCGGCTGATGCAGACCCTTTCCCCGGTGAAGAGAGTGGGGTTCATCGAGTCGCCGTTGACGACGAACGAACCGACCACATAGGCCCGGATGACCAAAGCGAACGCGACGGCGATGAGGATGGTCTCCGTCAGGTCGACCAGTGAACGGACGCGACTCTCCGCCCCCGCCACGCCCTCGTCGCCTCCTGGCCGCGTCTAGCCCTTTACGTACTGCTTCCTCTTCTCCTTGACCCGGGCGGCCTTGCCCGAACGCTCACGGAGATAGTAGAGGCGGGCCTGCCTGGTATCGGCTTCCCGCAGCACCTCGACCCCTTCCAGGCGCGGCGAATGGATGGGGAACGTGCGCTCCACCCCGATGCCGTAGGTCACGCGGCGGACGGTAAAGGTCTCGGCGATACCGGATCCCTTCCGCCTGAGGACGGTGCCCTCGAAAGGCTGGATGCGTTCGCGCCCGCCCTCGACGACCTTGAACGCGACCCGGACGGTGTCGCCCGGGTTGAACTTCGGTAGTTCAGCCTTCATCTGCTGGGCTTCGAGAACCTTGATGACGTCCACTTTCTCCCCTTCTCCCTTCCCTGCACCGGCCCTGAGGCCGCTAGCTCTCGTCCTTCTCTTCTTCCCCGGGCCCGCCCCCGCCTGCGGCGAGCTCACGCAGGGTCTCGTGATCCTCCCGCGAGAGGTCCGCCGCCAAGAGCAGTTCGGGCCTCCGCTCAAGCGTGCGGCGCAGCGACTCCCGCCGGCGCCACCTCCGGACGGCCTCGTGGTCACCCGAGAGGAGCACGTCCGGCACGCGGTGACCGCGTGTCTCCGCCGGCCGCGTGTAGTGCGGGTACTCCAGGAGTCCTTCGGAGAACGACTCCTCCAGCGGCGAAGCCGGTTGTCCGAGCACCCCGGGAACCAGCCGGGCGACAGCGTCGATCAAGACCATCGCCGGCAACTCGCCCCCGGTCAGAACATAATCCCCTATCGAAATCTCTTCATCCACCAGAGCGTCGAGGACCCGCTCGTCGATGCCCTCGTAGTGACCGGCGAGGAGGAGCAGCCTGGGCTCGCCGGCGAGCCGGCTCACGATCGACTGGTCCAGCGGTCGCCCCTGCGCCGAGAGGTAGATGCACCGGGCGCCCGGCACCTTCCCCTTCACTCCCGCGCCGGCCTTCGGCCCCCAGCCCGGGAACAGGGCGTCGGCCAGCCGGAAGACCGGGTCGGCCTTGAGGACCATTCCGGCGCCGCCCCCGTAGGGGGTGTCGTCAGCCGTCCGGTGGCGGTCCTCGGTGTAGTCCCGCAGGTCGTGCAGGGCCACCTCGATCAGCCCGGACTGTCTGGCCCGCCCCAGGATACTCGAGTCCAGCGGGCCCGTGAACATCTCCGGGAAGAGTGTGACGACGTCGAACCTCATGGCTCATCCCAGTGCCGCGGCGGGCGGACGACCATCACGCCGGCCCGGGGGTCGATCTTGAGAACCACCTGCTTCAAAGCCGGGAAGAGGATCTCGTCCTTCGTCCGAGTGCCCTCCCCGGCCGCCACGACGTAGACGTCGTTGGCCCCGGTCTCCAGGATATCCTTCACCCGGCCGAGAACCTGGCCGGCTTCATCCCGGACCTCAAGCCCGACGACCTCGAAGCGGTAGAACTGCCCGGCCGGCAGGGGCCGCACCTCGGCCACCGGTATCTGGAGCCACAGGCCCACCAAGGAGGCGGCGTGTTCCCGGGTGGTCACGCCCTCAAATCCGAGGACGAAAAGGCCTCCGCCATGCGGCACACAGGAGACGACCCGGCGGACCTCCGGCGACTTGCCCAGCGGACCCGAGGCTTCGAACCGCACGGTTTCGAGTTCCGGGAAGCGCTCCGGGAAATCGGTCAGTGGTCTCACCTTGACCAGACCCTCAGCCCCGAAACCCCCGAGGACCTGCCCGATGGTGACGTACTCTGGTCCGGCGCCTGGCTTCATCACCGCGAGACGACCTCGACGACCGTGTTCTTCCCGGCCGCGCCGCTGGTGGTGCGGACGACCTTGCGGATGGCCTTGATGATCTTGCCCTGCTTGCCGATGACCCGGCCCATGTCCTCCTTGGCCACCTCAAGGGTGAGCACGCTGAGACCCTCGCGGCTTTGCGGGGTCACGCGCACCTGGTCGGGCTGAAGGACAAGAGCCCGGGCCAACACTTCAAGCAGCGCCTTACTCACGGGGAGTCGCTCCCTCTAGGCCTCGACCTTGGGCGCCTTACGCTTCTCTTCGAACTCCCTCAGGATACCCTCCTGGCGGAACAACGACAGCACGGTGTCGGACGGCAGAGCGCCCTTCGCGAGCCACGCGAGGGCCTTCTCCCGGTCGACGACGAACTCCGGCGTGGGAGCCACCGGGGAGTAGTGGCCGATCTCCTCGATGAAACGCCCGTCGCGCGGGCTCCGGGAATCGGCGATGACGACCCGGTAGACCGGCGCCTTCTTGGCGCCCACGCGCTTCAGCCTGATCTTGACTGACATCCTCCGACACACCTCCGACACCTAGGGCCGCAGCAATCCGGGAAGGCCGCGACCACCCTTCTCCATCCCGGCTACGCGCCGGACGAGTTTCTTGGCTTCGCCGTGCTGCTTGAGCAGGCGGTTTACGTCCGCCGGGGAGGTTCCGCTCCCCGCGGCGATGCGCCGCCGTCGGCTTCCGTCAATTATGGACGGGTCTTGCCTTTCCTGCTTGGTCATCGAGGAGATGATGGCCTCGATGCGCACGAACTGCTTCTCGTCCACCTGGAGATCCTTCATCTCGCGCATCTTTCCCATCCCCGGCAGCAGACCGAGAAGGTCCTGGAACGAGCCCATCTTCCGGACCTGGCGCAACTGGTCGGCGAAATCCTCCAGGGTGAACTCGGCGCGCCTCAGCTTCTTGGCGAGGTCCATGGCCTTCGCCGCGTCGAGGTTGGCTTCGGCGCGCTCCACGAGGGTCACGATGTCGCCCATGTCCAGGATGCGCGAGGCCAGGCGGTCCGGATGGAAGACCTCGAAGTCCTTGATCTTCTCCCCGGTGCCGGCGAACTTGATGGGCGTGCCCGTGACGGCCCGGATGGAGAGAGCCGCCCCGCCCCTGGCGTCACCATCCAGTTTGGTCAGGATCACGCCGTCTATCCCAATCTCGCGGCTGAAGGTCTCGGCCACGTTGACCGCGTCCTGGCCGGTCATAGCGTCCACAACGAGCAGGATCTCGGAAGGCGAGGCGACCTTGCGGGCCTGCCGGAGTTCGTCCATGAGGCTCGCATCGATGTGCAGCCGTCCCCCCGTGTCCAGGACGACCGTGTCGTGCCCCCCACGGCGGGCTTCGGCCAGACCGGTCGCGATGACCTCGAGGGTGAGCTTGACCACTTCCGGACTGTCGGGGTCGGAGACTTTCGCCCCTCCTGGCGAGCCGGTCCAGACGGCCAGCCCGTTCTGGCGGCCCAAGGCCTCCAGTTGGTCCTGGGCCCCCGGCCGGCGGAGGTCGGCGGCGATGAGGAACGGGTGGTGCCCCTGGGTCTTGAGGTAGCTGGCGAGCTTGGCCGAGGCCGTGGTCTTGCCGGCGCCGTGGAGGCCCACGAGCATGAACACCGAAGGCGGGCGGGGCGAGAAGGCGAGGGCGGCTCGGCCCTGGCCCATGAGGGTCGTGAGTTCGTCCTGCACGATCTTGACGACCTGCTGGGCCGGGGTGATGCTCGAGAGGACCTCCTGCCCGACGGCTCTCTCGCGCACGCGGGCCACGAAGTCCTTAGCGACCTTGTAGTTCACGTCCGCCTCGAGCAGGGCCAGCCGGACCAGGCGCAAGGCCTCGTCGACGTCGCGCTCGGTCAGCTTGCCACGACCGCGCAACTGGCGGAAGACCTGGTTCAATTTGTCGGTCAACTGCGAAAAAGGCACAAAAACACTCCCCGGCCAAGCTACAGGGGTAATTCTACACTTGGCTCAACCTATTGGCAACGTAGAGGAAGCGGTGGGTCCACCAGGGGCGCCGTCCACGTCACGGCGGACAGGGTGGTGACTTGACGTTATAGCGTTGTGATGTTACGCTCACGACATGACCAGAATCAATATCAGGCGAGCCACAATCTACCTTGACTCCGACCTTCACAAGGCCCTCCGACTCAAGGCGGCCGAGACGGACCGAAGCATTTCCGATCTGGTTAACACCGCCGTGCGCCGTTCTCTCGCCGAAGACGCGGTCGATCTTGCTGCCTTTGAGGACCGAGTTCATGAGCCAACCGTAGCCTTCGAGGATGTCCTGCGGGACCTGAAGAGCCGTGGGAAGCTATAGACTCACCCTCAGGCAATCGG
>CALMHV010000132.1 GCA_937863905.1 uncultured Bacillota bacterium | reverse complement strand
CGAGGTCGCCGCGGCCGCGGGTGTCACCGCCATCGTGCAGCCGGGCGGTTCCGTCCGGGACGCCGAATCGGTCAAGGCCGCCGACGCCGCCGGAATCGCCATGGTCGTCACGGGGGAGAGACACTTCAAGCACTAGACCAGTTCGCCCTTAGCCCGGAATCAAGCGGGGAGCGCCTCTCGGCGCTCCCCGCCAACGCGTCACCCGGTGTCCGTATTGTCCTGCTTGGCCCGGTTGCCGGCCGGCCTCAATGCTTTCGCCATTGCCGTCTCTCGTTTTGAACTCGCTCGTCTTAGGCTGGTGGCAAACCAGCGGTATGTTTTTCGACCGGCCTGACGCCCCGCGCCGATCGTGTAACCGGTACTTGCCTGTATAGACGAAGGATACCACCGAGTGTTTCACGCCGGAACCCCTTGACGGGGCAGAAGTAGTTCGTCGCTTGGCTAACCGGACTTGACGACCTCCGCGACCTCGTACTCGTAGAAGGGCTCCGGAACGAAGACCTTCGTTTCCGGTCGCAGGCCGGCCACCGTCCGGCGAAAACGCTCGAGGTCGACGCGCCGGAAAGCCGGCCAGGGTCCGGGCGGCGGGGCCAGCATGGGGCGGAGGGGGAGTCTCAGGGGCCGAAAGAAGTTGTCCCAGTGGATGGGGACGATGGCCCGCGGCCGCGCCGCCTCAACGAGCCGGGCGAACTGGGCGGGTTGGAGGGCGGGGGAGCACAGCAGCACGTCCGCCCGGGGCACCGCCTCCAGCTTCACGCCGCCGCCCAGGAGGAGGCGGTAGCCGCCCACCGTGATGAGGAAACCCAGACAATCGTCCATGCGGTAGTCGCGCAGGCGCAAGGGCGGCCGCAGGTCAGCCGCCAGGGGACCGGTCAGGACCGGCCGTCCGAGGATGGGGTCGTGCTCGGCCGGGAGGACCTCGACCTCGAAGGGGCTACCCCTCCCGGGTGGCTCCGGAGCGCCCAGGAAGAGGCGGTCACCGGCGGCGATCCGTGTCGTTCGCGCCTCGGGTCCCGCCAGCTTCGCCACCAGCCCGCACGTGTTGGGCGATCCGTAGACCGCGGCTCCCGTGTTCCTGACGGCCGCCGGCACGTCCATCAGGTGGTCGAAGTGGGCGTGCGTGACCAGGATGTGGTGGCCGTGGGGCATCTTCTCGGCCACGAGGCGCCGGTTCGGGCTCACCCGTCCAAACCCCAGGCGCGAGAAGGGCGGCCGGGTGAAGAACGGGTCGACCGCTAGGAACACGCCGTCCGCCAGCAGTTCAACGCCCCCGACACCCAGCCAGCGGAACCACACCGAGGCTTTGCCGGCCGTCCCATCCCTACCCATGGACCAGACCTCCCCGCCGTGCCGGCGGCCGCCGCAGGCCCGCCTCCTCCGTGTCGTTTGATAGGAGGGAATTCGGGCACAAGTCGGCATCTCCCTTCGCCACAGGGGGGGCCGACCCGCGGGCGGCGCCAACACCCGGCCCTCCGCGAGGTTCACCCGCAGCTAGCAGG
>CALMHV010000131.1 GCA_937863905.1 uncultured Bacillota bacterium | reverse complement strand
CCCAGGGCATCGTCCCCATCGACCTCGTGGCCGTGAACCTCTACCCGTTTCAGGCCACCGTGAACCGCCTGACCGAGCGGGCGGCGGGCGGGCGGGGCGACACTTCTCCGGAAGCCCTGGCCGAGGCCATCGAGAACATCGACATCGGCGGGCCGTCCCTGGTCCGCTCGGCGGCCAAGAACCACGCGGCCGTCACCGTCGTGACCGACCCAGCCCAGTACGGCCTGGTTCTGGAGCACTTCCGCCGGGACGGCGACGTCCCGCCCGACGTCCGGCGCGCCCTCGCCCTCGCCGCCTACCGCCACACGGCCTACTACGACGCGACCATCGCCGCGTACCTGGCCGGCGCGCCCGGGGCGGGTGGAACCGACGCGGAGTTCCCGGACCGGCTCGTTTTCGCCTACGAGAAGGCCTTTGATCTCCGCTACGGCGAGAACCCCCACCAGCGGGCGGCCTTCTACCGGCGTCCGCTCCAGCGCGACCTCGCCGCCCTGGGCGCCACCCTACCCGGCGCGACCCAACTCCAGGGTAAGGAGCTGTCCTTCAACAACATCGGTGACGCCGAGGCCGCCCTGCGCTGCGTCGAGGAGTTCACCGAGGGACCGGCCGCCGTGGCCGTCAAGCACGCCAACCCGTGCGGCGTGGCCCTGGGCCCCGACATCCTCACCGCCTACCGCCGGGCTTTCGACTCCGACCCCGTCTCCATCTTCGGAGGCATCGTGGCCCTGAACCGCCCGGTGGCCGAGGACCTGGCCGCCGAACTCGCCCGCATCTTCCTCGAGGTGGTCATCGCTCCGGCCTTTACCGCCGGGGCCCGCGAGATTCTTGCCCGCAAGCCCGACCTCCGCCTCCTCGTCCTACCGGTGCGGGGCTCGGAGGCTTCGGGGACCGGGTCACTTCCCGCCCGTCGCCCCGCCGTCGACCCCCTCGCCCTTCTCGAAGCCCGCACCGTCACGGGAGGACTCCTCGTCCAGACCCCGGACCTCAGCCAAGTCCAGCCGCCGGCCTGGAAGCCGGTCACCGCCCGCCCGCCGACCGAGGCCGAACTCCGAGACCTCTATTTCGCCTGGCGGGTGGTCAAGCACACCCGCTCCAACGCCATCACCGTAGCCAGGGGCGGTCAGCTTCTCGGCGTGGGGGCGGGGCAGATGAACCGGGTCGACTCGACGCGCCTTGCCGTGGGCCACGCCGGTGAACGGGCCCGGGGCGCGGTACTGGCTTCCGACGCCTTCTTCCCTTTTCCCGACTCCATCG
>CALMHV010000130.1 GCA_937863905.1 uncultured Bacillota bacterium | reverse complement strand
AGGTAGGCCGGGGCCTCCAGAAGCCCCGCCGCCTTGGCCGAGGCCAGACGCGCGGCGAAGGCCCCGCTGGCGATGGCCACCCCGAGCGACATGCCCACGTTCCGGACCGTGGCCAGCACGGCGGAGGCCTGGCCCAGGCGCGCCCGCGGCACCGAGCCCATGGCCGCGCTGGAGTTGGGCGACTGGAAGACCGACGACCCCAGGCCGATGAGCGCCAGCCGCCAGGCGATGTCGATGGGGTGCGGCGTGGCGGGCATGGCGACCAAGAGGAGAACGCCGGCCAGGATGATGCTGGTCCCGAGGGCGGCGAGGGGCCGCGTCCCGATGGCGTCTGACAGGGCTCCGGAGAAGGGAGCGACGAAGAGGGCCACGAGCGGGGAGGCCGTGAGGACGAGGCCGATGCCCTCGGGCGTGAGGCCCACGACCCGCTGGAGGACGAACGGCATCACGAAGACGTTGGTGAACTGGACGGCGAAGTTCAGGACCGAGCCCAGGATGGCCAGGGTGAAAGCCTTACTGCGGAAAAGGGCGAGGTCGAGGGCGGGCTGGGGCTGACGGCGCTCGACCCGGATGAAGGCCCAGACAGCCGCCACGGCGGCGGCGATTCCCGCCAAGAGGAGGGGTGAGCCGAGGCCGAGCTGCTCGGCCTGGTTGGCTACCAGGAGCACGAGGAGGAGACTGACGAAGCCGAGGATCGCCCCGGCCAGATCGAGCGGGATCTTGACCGTGGGCCGATCGTCGGGCAACACCCGGAGCGTCGCGGCCAGGGCCAGGGCGGCCACCGGCAGGTTGATGTAGAAAAGCCAGCGCCAGCCGAAATGCTCGGCGATGAGCCCGCCCAGGACCGGGCCGAGAGCGAGCCCGATGCCCACGGTCATGCCGTTGAACCCGAGGGCCTTCCCGCGCTCGTGGGCTGGGAAGGTGGTGGTGATGATGGCGGGGGAGACGGCCATGAACATCGAGGCGGCCGCCCCCTGGAGGGCCCGGGCGGCGATGAGCACCGGGAGGCTGGGAGCGAGGCCGCAGAGAGCGGAGGTGGCGGCGAAGGCCCCGAGGCCCATGACGTAGAGCCGCCGGAACCCGTAAATCTCCCCGAGGCGCCCGACGGCGAGGAGGAGGCTGCCGATGGTCAAGAGATAGGAGACCTGGATCCAGCCGGCGGCGGCCACCGGCGCGCCGAAGTACCCCGCGATGGCCGGCAGGTTCGTGTTGACGATGCTGGAGTCGATGGGCCCCATCATCCCGCCCAGGAGCACGACGGCGAGGATGCGCCAACGGTTGGGGTTCTCCAACGGGGGCGTCACTCCAATAGCGCAAGCCTTGTCTTCTGATACCCTTTGTCGTTTCCCGACCGCGAATTCCCCGACAGGGCGACACTCACCTTCTCCACCGGCCGCATTGCGACACCAGGTCGGGCCGTCGGGCCGTCGGCGGGGGCCACTCGGCGGGAAGTCTGTCGAGCGAACGGCACCGGGCCGGACAGGACGTCCCGAGCCGCCAGGCGAAGACCGCCGCTTTAGCGTCAACAGATGGTTGCCCGGGGAGGTCTTTTCCGCTTGGACGGTCGGGACCACGTGCGGCGAGCTATCCGCCACTACCTTGAGAAAGACGAGGACCTCACGGAAGACCCCGAAGACCAGGTCAGGTTGAACGCCGCCATCCAGGCGGCTTTCGTCTTGGCCCGCGCCTCCGTGGCCGCGGGCCGCGACGTCCGGGACATGGTGCTGCGCCTGGAGCCCGGGCTTCCCGGGCGGCCCTCCTCGCTCCACCGTCACTACGAGGCCGTCTGGACTTTCCTCGGCGCCCTCTGGGAACTCATCGACTTCTGTGAGCTTGAGCAGGAGGTGGCTTCCTCCGACGTCGCGGACCCGGTGTGGTTCTTCGGGCGGGCTCTCGACCAGCACCTCGGCGGGAACCCCTTCGAGGCTCTGGCCATCCTGGATGAGGCCGGGCTTTCCGGCGAACGCGATTCCTGGATCCAGATGCTCCGGGCCGAGGCCCTGGCCGCCGGTGGCGAGCAAGCCGAGGCTATCGCGTCCTGGGAGAAGGCCGCCGAGCTTGACCCACTGCTGGTGCCGGCGCACGTGGCCGTGGCCGGAGAACTCGAGGCCCTGGGAAAGGACCGCGAGGCCTACGTCCACTGGCTGGCGGTGAGAAACGCGGTCGGGCGGTGGGAACCCTTGGCCGAAGAGGCCAAGCGTCACCTGGCTCGCCTCCGGCTGCGGCTGGCGCCTCCCAAGCCCGAGGGGCGGGCTGAACGCTACGGGCGCCTCCCGCGCTGGGGCCCCTCCTGGGTCCCCGCCTGGCCGGGCCGAGGGCTCTCGGGACCCGGCCCCGGGACGGGCCCCGTCGCGCCAGCCGGCGCGGACGAAGCGGCCGGGACACCCCTCTCACTTCCCGAGGCGGTTGAGGACCAACCGCCGGCGGTCTTGCCGGCTCGCCCTCAGCCTCTCAAGGGGTTCTTTCGCGTCGGCCGGCTCGAGGCCGTCCTGGGTTTCGGGAGCGCGCCGGGGCGCGATTTGCGGGTTTTCGTGATCGGGGGCGACCCGGTCAGTGACGGCCTGACCAGGAGCCGGAGCGCCGTGTTCGTCGGCGGAGGGCGCCTGGTCGGGTCCGCCGTCTGGGACCCGGAGGCGGTGGACCGCGAGGAACCCGATGTCGTCCTTCTGGCCTCGGGCGCCAGCGCCGAACGGGCGGCCGCCATCGCGGAACGCGCCCGGGTCGGAACGCTGCACTCCTCCAGCGGCGACGAAGTGGTCTTCCTCTACAACGGACCGGCCGGCCTCCGCGAAGACCTCGAAACCATCTTCGAAGGCCTGCAACTGGAGTACATCCCGGACATCTGCCCGCCGACCCCGGACATGGATCTGGACCCCGCGTGCCTGGCGGAGCTTCCGGCTCAGGCCGACGGTTCGGATACGGACGAGGTTGACCCCCTGGCCCCGACCATCGAGGCCATCGCGGAGAAGGTGAAGGCCAGACTCGGAGGCAAGTCGGCCCCCCGCTCGGCCATCGCCCGGGGCGCCATGGGCCTGGCCCCCGTCTTGGAGGGACTGGACACCGCCGGTCGCAAGCACGGCGGCCGGACGCAGCCCTTCGAACTCATCACCGTCGACGCGCAGCCGCATTCGGTGGAAGCCGTGGCCATCCACGGCGACCGGGTAGCCGGCGCTTCCTTCGCCCCCGGCGGCGAGGACCGCGGCCAACTTCTTGAGGAACTCTTCAACGAGATGCCCAAGGTCTTGCCCGCCGGGGAACTCGCCCTGTTGATGGGCCGCTTGCTCGGGGAGGGCGGGTCCGGTCCCATCACCGACGAGACCGAAGCCTTCGTGGCCGCGAGCCTCACGGCCGGCGTCCTGTCCCGGGCCATGCTTGAACTGCGGCAGGCCGTCTCGCCGGACACCTCCTACGGGCTGAGGGCCGGCCATCTGCTCGTCGGGGGCTCGCTGCTTTCGAGACTGCCCCGACCGGAACACGCTCTTCTAGTGGCGGTCGACGGTTGCCAGCCGAGCGGGGTGACTCGCGTCCTGCTCGACCCGTACGGCATCGTGACGGCCTTGGGCGAGGGTCTCCTAACCGGACGCGTTACGCCGGAGGAGCCTTCGTGGGCTGACGGAACGGCCTCTCTCCTGGCGGGGAGTTGCGTGTGCGTGGCGCCGCTGGTCCAAGCGGTGAAGTGGGGCAAGCCCGGGAGAAAGCTGGTCCTGGAGGCCACGGTCAAGGGCGCCTGGCGCGACGGCGAGCGGACCTGGGAACTGTGCCGGGGCGAACTCCTGTGGATTCCCCTGCCGGCGGGCCGGCGGGTCGACTTGACCGTGCGACCGGCGCCGCCCTACAACGTCGGCCCGGGGCGCGGTGTGGAATGGCGTGGCGACTTCGTGGCCGGCGGTCTGGGCCTGCTCCTGGACGGGCGGGGGCGCCCGCTCCGCCTGCCGGCGGACGAGGCCGGCCGGACGACGCTCCGCGCCGCCTGGGCCTCGGCCTTCGTCGGGACGGCGCGAAGCGCGTAGCTCAAGCGCGTAGCTCAGCCCACGCCGGCTATCTCCAGGAGGTCCCGGAAGACGCCGTAGGCGGTCTGCGCCAGGGACGGCGAGTGCTCGAAGACGGTTATCGGCCCCATCAGGTCCGTGGTCAGGGTGAGCGCCGAGGACGTGCCGTCGACCAGGGCGAGGAGGTCGGTGGCCGGCAGGGCCTCGGGACGGACGCGGGCCAGAGGTTGGGGGGCGCCGGCGGCCTCGGCCACCAGCTTCCAGACCCTCCCGCGGGCGGCCTCCCGGGCGATGTCCTCCGGGGTGATGCCCCGGATGCCCGTGCGCTCCACGTCCTCCGGGCGCAGGTCCAGGCCCATGAGGACATTGGCGACACAGGTGATCTTGAGGGCCGCGTCCCAGCCGTCAAGGTCGAGGGACGGGTCGGCCTCGGCGAAGCCGCCGGCCTGAGCCTCCCGGACCGCCTCATCGAGCGCAACCCCCTCCGCCATCCGCCCCAGGACGTAGTTGGTCGTGGTGTTGAGAACGCCCCGGCCGGCGATGACGCGACAGCCGGGCAGGGTGTGGCGGGCCAGGCTGAAGACGGGCGTCCCGTCCATGACCGTGGCTTCGAAGAGGAACTGCTTGCCGGCCGAGCGGGCCAGACGGTCGAGGTCGCGGTAGGCCCAGGCGACCGGACCCTTGTTGGCCGAGACGACGTGACGTCCGGCCTCAAGGGCGGCCCGCACGTGAGCGATGGCCGGCTCACCGCGCAGGTCGACCCGGAGCGGGGTCATCTCCACGACGATGTCGGCCGGGACGGAGCGGATGAAGTCGAGGACGTCTGCGGTGGTCCGGTTGGCGACGCCCGTGACGGGGAAAGCGACCCCTCGCGAGGTGAGCCAGTCGCGTCGCGCCGAGAGAAGCCGGGTCA
>CALMHV010000129.1 GCA_937863905.1 uncultured Bacillota bacterium | reverse complement strand
CGGCTGCTCGCGGCCCTGGCCGGGGTCGATCTCATCCTGCACGCCGGGGACCTCGTCAGCGAAGGAATCCTCACGCCGCTCAGGCTGGTGGCTCGGGTTGAGGCGGTGGCGGGGAACATGGACCCGCCGGGGCTGGCCGAGGATCTCGACCGGGCGGTCCTTCTCAGCGCCGGCCCGTGGCGGATCGGGCTGACCCACGGGGACGAGGGCCCGGGACGGACGACCCCGGAGAGGGCTCTCGGGATGTTCAGGGGAGTAGACGTGGTCGTCTTCGGCCACAGCCACCGGCCGCTCAACGAACGGTGGGGCGGGGTGCTGCTTCTGAACCCGGGGTCGGCGACCAACCCCCGGCGGGAGTCCCGGCCGTCTTGCGCCATCCTGACCCTGCCGGACCCGGCCGCGAGGCTCCGACCCGAGGCCGACATCGTAGAGCTTGAGGGCTGACCGCCTCGGCTACGAGCTTCCTTCCAGCGAGGTCGCCAGCTTCTCCCACTCCCCGAGAGCCCCCTCGATGGCCTCGAGAACCCCGCGGTACTCGGCCGAGAGCGTGGCCCCGGCTCCCTCACGGTAGGAGGAGGGGGCGGCCATGAGCGATTCCAGTTCGCCGCGCCGGCGCTCGAGTCTGCCGATGCGCTCCTGCGTGTCCTGAAGCTGCTTTTCGAGTTGGGCCCGGCGGCCCTTGGACAGGCCCGGGGTGCCGGGGGCCCGGTCCGCCTTCGGCGGGGACGGCCGGTCAGCGGACGACGACGCCGGTCCGGCCTTTCTCAGACGCTCCTGGGCCTGCCACAGCCGGTAGTCGCGGTAAGACCCGGCGAAGTCGACCAGAGCCCCGGCGTCCAGCTCCCAGACCCGGGTGGCCAGGCGTTCGATGAAGTACCGGTCGTGGGAGACGAAGACGACGGTCCCCGGGAAGTCCCGGATGGCCTTCTCCAGGCCTTCGCGGGCCGGCAGGTCAAGATGGTTCGTCGGCTCGTCTAAGACCAGGACGTTGGGCTGTGAGGCGACCAGACAGGCCAGGACGAGGCGGCTGCGCTCACCGCCGCTCAGGGCGGAGACTTGTTTGTACACGTCTTCACCGGAGAAGAGGAACCGCCCGAGGTAGCTCCGGGCGTGGGGGATGTCGTACCCGGTGGCCTCCATGATCTCGTCAAGGACGGTGCTCTCGTTGTCCAGGTCGTCCAGGCCTTGGGAGAAGTAGGCGGGCTTCACCCCCGCCCCCCAAACGGCCTCGCCCGCCGTGGGCCGGCGTCGCCCGACGATGACCTCCAGGAGGGTGGTCTTCCCGACCCCGTTGCGCCCGACCAAAGACACGCGCTGGCCTCGCCAGACCAGGGCGGTGATGTCGCGGAACAGCCAGCGTAGCCGAGCGCCGTCGGGACCGCCGGCGTCGGCGCCGGCCGCCCCATCCGAGAAGGCCAGGCCCACCCCATGCAGCTTCAGGACCTCCCTGCCCGTCACCTGGGTCGGGACGAACCGGATGGCGGCCTGCGGCTCGGACCCCACCGGCTTCTCCAATCGTTCGATGCGCCCGATGGCCTTGAGGCGAGACTTGGCCATGGTCGAACGGTTGCCGGCCATGTAGCGCCTCACGTAGTCCTCAAGCCGGGCAATCTCCTCCCGCTGGCGGTCGTAGGCTTCGCGGGCGTGGGTCAAATGGGCTTCTTTCTGGGCGGCGTAGGCGGTGTAGTTGCCCGTCCAGGCCGTGAGGCGATGGCGTTCGAACTCAAGGATCCGCCGGACGGCGTGGTCGAGGAAGTACCTGTCGTGCGAGACGGCGACCACCGACCCCGGGAAGGTTTCGAGGAACCCCTCGAGCCACTCCACGGCTTCCAGGTCGAGGTGGTTGGTGGGCTCGTCAAGGAGCAGCAGGTCCGGCTCCTCCAAGAGCAGCCGCGCCAGGTGGGCGCGCGTCCGCTGCCCTCCGCTCAGCTTGGACAGGGGGAGCCCGAAGTGCTCCTCGCTGAACCCCAGGCCGAAGAGGACCTCCTTGATGCGGACCTCCTTGACGTACCCGCCCTCGCGCTCGAAGGCCTCGCGCAGGGCGCCGTACTCCTCCATGAGTTCGGGCAGGTCCGGGCTGTCCGGGCCCTGGGTGGCCATCTCGGTCTCGATCTCACGGAGGCGCTCCTCCCTCCGGGCCAGGCCCGAGAGGGCCTCAAGGGCATGGGCGAACAGGGAGAGGCCCTCGCCGGCGAAGGCCTTCACTTCCTGCTCGAGGTAGCCCAGGCGGGGGCGGCCGACGAGGCGGATGCGGCCGCCGTCGGGCAGGAGACGCCCGGCAGCAATCTCAAGGAGAGTGGTCTTGCCCGAGCCGTTGGGCCCCACGAGCCCCACGCGGTCTCCCCGCCCGATGGTGAAGGAGACGTCGGAGAAGACGAGTTCGGCGCCGAAGGACTTGGCCAGGTCGGTGGCGACGAGGATGGTCACGGAGATGCTCCTTCCGAGGCCAGAGCGGCGAGAACATGATACCATAACCGCAGGTGGGTTCCTGAAGCGACCATCTGCCGCGGGAGGGGGAGGCCGGCATCACGCCCAGGGTCCTGGCCCGGATGGCCCTCCTGGCCGCCGTCTATTTCGTCCTCACCGTTCTGCCGCCGTTTGCCTCCTTTGCCTTCGGTCCGGTCCAGCTGCGCGTGTCGGAAGCTCTCATGGTCCTGCCGTTCCTCCTGCCCGAGGCCGTGCCGGCCCTCTTCATCGGCTGCCTGGCGGCCAACCTGACCGCCGGCCTCGGCCCCGTCGACGTCGTCTTGGGCAGCCTGGCGACCCTGGTGGCGGCCTGGGTCGTCTCGCGCCTGCGCAACCCCTGGCTTGTCCCTCTCCCGACCATCGTCGTGAACGCCCTCGTCGTCGGGACCTACCTGCCGCTGCTCCTGGACCTGCCGACCCCTCTCTGGCTCTCCTGGGCCTATATCGCGGCGGGCGAAGCCGCCGCCACGGTGGGTCTGGGGCTACCCCTGCTCTTCTTCTTGCGCGGGCGCCCGGACCTCGTCAGGGTCCTGCGGGGCCGGACCCGGTAGCGCGTCTAGGGTCCGCCGACGTAGTCGGCCAAGGCTCCGGCGAAGATGCGGGCCGCGACGAGGCACTCCTGGAGAGTCGACTCGGCCCCGCCGATCTCAACGACCAGGGCCAGGGGCGAGAGGTCCTGGTTGTACCTCCCGTCAAGGATGCGGATGCCCCGCGAGAGGCCGGGCGCTGCCCGTTCGAGACGGTCCTGGAGGTTCTGAGCGAAGGTGTAGTTCCACTGCCACCAGGGGTTCTGCCTGGCCACGACGAGGAGGATGCCCGCGGCCTGCGTGTCTCCGACCGGGGTGCGGTAGGTCGTGGCGTCTCGATGGATGTCCAGGACGATGACCGGGTCGGACAGGCCGCGCAAGGCGGCCAGGGCGGTGGCCCGGGAACGGGCGTAGGCGCCGGTGCGCCCGGACCAACCTCCCGGGTCGTGGATCGCCTCAAGGTGCTTCACGGTCAGGCCCAGGTCCCCGAGGACCTGAGCGACCTCGCGGCCCACCCGGACCACGGTGAGGCCGGGGTCGGCCGAGAAGGCCTCGCGGTCGGGGTCGTGGCCCTCTCGTTCCGCCGCGTCGGGGATGAGTTCGGGCAGGAACGACTCGGTGCCGTGGGTGTGATAGATGAGGACCGCCGGAGTCGGGGCCTCCGGGGTCGAGCGCACGAACGGACGGTAGACGGACGGCCAGGCGCCCTGGCGGCCAAGCCCGAGGAAGTCGGACATCGGGCGCAGGAAGGTCGCGGCGAGGCTTGGGCCGGCCCGCCCGGCGGCGGTCTGGCCGCTGTCTCCCGGCCCCTCGCCCGGGCGGGCGTCGAAGCCGGTCTCCCATCCGGCGTCCCCCGGCCAGAACTCCTCCACCGTCTCTCTGAGGCCCACGGGGTCCGCCCGCCAGTAGTGGGACTCCGGGTGACCCGGCAGCCAGAGATGCACTGTCTTTTCGGGCTCGTAGTCCCCCCACTCCCGGAAGAGGGCGATGGTCTCACCGAGCGAGACGTTGGTCTTGAGCAGACCGGGGCTCTGCGCGTAGGCGGCGAGGGCGCGGAAGAAGCCCCCCTGGCGGAGTTCCTTGGCCAGAGCGACCAGGAAGGTATGTTGCAGGCGCACCCGGGCGATGTCTCCGTAGACCTCGCCGTAGCGATGCCGGACGAGCCCGAGGGCCTGCGACCCGTTCAGGCGATGGGTCCCCGCGCCGAGGAAGAACCCCTCCTCCTCCCAGAGGTCGTGGTCGAGCGTCACCGTCACCCCGCCGATGGCGTCCACGAGCGAGGCGAACCCGTCGAGGCCGACGACCACGTAGCGGTGGATGGGAAGGCCGAGGAACTCCTCGACCTCCTTCTTCAGGTCGAAGAAGGAGTAGTAGGCCATGAAGTGAGTGATCTTGTCCTGACCTCGGGCCAGCATCGGGACGATGGTGTCCCTGGGGATGTGCAGGAGCCGGACCGTGCCCGTCCGGCGGTCAAGCCCCAGGACCATGACGGCGTCGGCTCTTCCGCGAAGGCTGGCCAGGGGGATGTCGGCGAACTTCGTCTCCGGAGACGGCGGAAGGTCGACGTGCCGGATGCCCTCGTCCAGCCCGACGATGAGGATGCTGACGAAGGGAAGGTCCTCAATCGGCGCCGGGCGTTCCTGCGT
Organism: uncultured Bacillota bacterium; assembly: GCA_937863905.1. Lineage (GTDB taxonomy): Bacteria > Bacillota > Sulfobacillia > UBA995 > UBA9673 > CALMHV01. The sequence continues at coordinate 7,466 of CALMHV010000129.1, read as the reverse complement.
CCCGGTGGGGTCGCCGTTTCCGTCGCTGATGGGCACGTGGGGCTGTGAGACCCGAAGGTAGGGCCCGAGGACGACGAGGGAGACGACGAGGGCGCCCAACCCGACGAACGTCGCGCCGAGGGTGAGCCCGCCGCTCCGGCGCCTCTGCCGCCAGGGCTTCATGGCCGGTTCCGTGGCGACCGCCTCCCCCGTGAACCTATGTGGCGGGCCGGGCCGGTATTTCGGGGCCGTGAGGCCGCCCGGCGGCCAATCGGGACTTGACGCCCCCCCAGGGGCGGAGTACATTGGCGGTAGGTTCGTGGCCTATCCGGCTTGGACAACCGAAGACCTCCGGATGAGGAACTGCGGGAGAGACCTGGTGATATGCGGCAGCCAGACCAGCCGCGCCGGGCGCCGAAGGCGAAAGCGTCACCCTCGCGGGCGGCGTGGAAACGCTCAGGCAGAAGGACCGTAGTCTGACGGGACTCTGGAGAGTTCCCGGCGCCTTTGGTCGTGCGGTTTCCGGCGAGGAGTTCCAGCGAGAAGGCTGGCTTCGCCCGGCGCCAGGACACCCACGGGGAACCCCCCGGCTCGCCTTCAGTGGGACCGGTTAGGCAATCTCTCAGGTGAAAGGACAGAGACGGCTGGCCCGCACGGCGGGCTTGCCGTCTTTCCTTTTCGGTTTGGCGTGAGACACTAGCCAGCGGGGAAGGAGGTGCAAGAGTTGGCAGAACCAAGAAAGACGCCCCTTTACGCTATGCACATCAAGTACGGGGGCAAGGTCATCGATTTCGGGGGCTGGGCTCTGCCGGTGCAGTACGGGGCCGGCATCATCCAAGAGCACCGGACCACCAGGGAGAAGGCCGGGCTGTTCGACGTCTCGCACATGGGTGAGTTCCGGGTCACGGGCCAGGATCCCCTGGGGTTCATCCAGAGGTTCACGGTCAACGACATCGCCAAGGGGGCCATCGGCCGCTGCATCTACTCGCCGATGTGCTACCCGACCGGCGGCGTGGTGGACGACCTCATCGTCTACCGTCTCGGCGAGAAGGAGTACCTCATCGTCGTCAACGCCGCGAACATCGACAAGGACTGGGCGTGGATGTCGGAGGTCCTCAAGGGCTTCCCGGGGACCAACATGGTCAACGAGTCGGCGACCACGGCGGAACTCGCCCTCCAGGGCCCCAAGGCGGTGGCCATCCTGCAGAGCCTCACCAAGACCGACCTGCTGGACATCAAGTACTACCACTGCCTGGACAACGTGACCGTGGCCGGTAGGAAGACCCTCGTGTCCCGGACCGGATACACCGGAGAGGACGGCTTCGAGGTCTTCTCCGCCCCGGCCGACGCCGAGGCCATCTGGGAGGCGATCATGGCTGCCGGTAAGCCGCACGGGCTCATTCCCGTGGGCCTCGGCGCCCGGGACACCCTCCGTTTCGAGGCCTGCATGCCCCTGTACGGCCAGGAACTCGATGCCGAGCGGACCCCGCTCGAGGCGGGCCTGGGGCGCTTTGTCTCCTTCGACAAGGGCGATTTCATCGGCCGCGCGGCCCTGCTGGGCCAGAACGAGAAGGGTCTCGAGCGCAAGCTGGTCGGCATCGAGATGGTCGGGCGCGGCATCCCGCGTCACAACTACCGGGTGCTCGACGCCGAAGGCGCAGAGGACATCGGCTACGTTTCGACCGGGTCCTACTGCCCGTCGCTGGAGAGGAACCTCGGCCTGGCCTACGTTCCCGCGGCCGTGGCCGAAGAGGGCCGGAAGGTCTGTGTCTCCATCCGCGACAAGGCCGTGGAGGCCGTCATCGTGAAGGTCCCGTTCTACAAGAGGCAGCGCCCGACAAAGGCGTAAATCACCCCTGAGAGGGGGGTCACCAGTGAGCGCGGTATCGTTCCCGAAGGACTTCAAGTACACGAAGACGCACGAGTGGATCAAGGTCACGGGCAAGACGGCTCGCGTGGGCCTGACCAACTACGCCCAGGACCAGTTGGGTGAGGTCGTGTTCGTGGAAATGCCCGAGGTCGGCCGCACGGTGAAGGCCGGCGACATCTTCGGCGTGGTCGAGTCGGTGAAGGCCGTCTCCGACTCCTACTCGCCGGCGGGCGGCAAGGTCACAAAGGTCAACGACAAGCTCAGCGACTCGCCCGAGCTCATCAACCAGGACCCGCACGGCGAGGGTTGGCTCTTCGAGATGGAGCTTGGCGACCAGGCCGAGGCCGACCTGGCCAACCTGATGGACCAGCCCGCCTATGAGAGATTCCAGGCGGAAGCGGGGGAGCACTGATGACGCAGTCCCCGTACCTGCCCAACACGGAGGCCGACCGCCGGGCCATGCTGGCGGAGATAGGGGTTTCCTCCGTGGCGGACCTCTTCGCGGACATCCCGAAGGAGGTCCGGTTCAAGGGCCGGATGAACCTGCCGAGGCCCTTGTCGGAGCCGGAACTCCTGGGGCACCTTCAGGGGCTGTCCCGGAAGAACGCCACGGCCTCGGAGTGGGTCACGTTCCTCGGGGGCGGCGCCTACGACCACTTCATCCCGAGCGTGGTCGGTCACGTGCTCGGCCGTTCGGAGTTCTACACCGCCTACACGCCCTACCAGCCGGAGGTGAGCCAGGGCGTCCTGCAGTCCATCTTCGAGTACCAGTCCCTCATCGTCCGGCTCACGGGCCTGGACGTCTCCAACGCCTCGATGTACGACGGGGCGAGCGCCATGGCCGAGGCGGCCCTCATCGCTTGCGCCGCCACGCACCGGACCAAGGTCATCGTCCCGGCGGCGGTGCATCCCGAGTACCTCGCGACGACCCGAACCTACACCCAGGGGCAGAAGATAGAGATCGTCCTGGCCGCCTTCGACGCCAAGACCGGCCAGACCGACCTGGAGGCCCTGGAGAAGCTGGTGGATGACAACACGGCCGCCGTCCTCCTCCAGCACCCGAACTTCTTCGGTTGCCTGGAGCGGCCGGACGAGGTGTCCCGCCTCGCGCACGACAAGGGCGCCCTCCTGGTGGTCGCGGTCGACCCCATCTCGCTGGCCCTCCTCAAGCCCCCCGGGGCCTACGAGGCCGACATCTGCGTGGGCGAGGGCCAGGCTCTCGGCAACCCGATGTCCTTCGGCGGCCCGTACCTCGGCTTTCTGGCCACGACGGAGAAGCTCGTCCGGCGCATGCCGGGCCGCATCGCCGGCGCGACCGTGGACCAGGACGGGGACCGGGGTTTCGTGCTGACCCTGCAGACGCGCGAGCAGCACATCCGGCGCGAGAAAGCCACCTCGAACATCTGCTCCAACGAAGCTCTCAACGCTTTGGCGGCGGCGGTCTACCTCACGACCCTCGGCAAGGAGGGTCTGGTCGAGGTGGCCAAGCTGTGCCTGGGTAAGGCCCACTACGCCCGCGACCAGATAACCAAGCTCCCCGGGTACAGCGCGCCCTTCTCGGCGCCCTTCTTCAAGGAGTTCGTGGTCAAGGGGCCCGGGACGCTCAAGGACGTGAACGGGAGGCTGGCCGGACGGAAGATGCTCGTCGGCCCGGGCCTCGATCAGGCCTACCCGGAGCTTCGGGGCTGCTTTGTGGTCGCGGTCACGGAGAAGCGGTCGAAGGCCGAGATTGACGGCTTGGTCGCCGGATTGGGGGGTAAGGCATGAGCGGGACCGGATACGTCTACAAGCGCGAGCCTGTCATCTTCGAGCTCAGCTCGCCGGGCCGCAAGGGCTACAGCCTACCTGCCCTCGATGTGCCCGAGCCCGACCTGGGCCAGGTCCTGCCCAAGGACCAGCTCCGTGCGGAGCCGGCGCCCCTGCCCGAAGTGAGCGAGGGCGACGTGGTGCGCCACTTCACGCGGCTCTCGCAGAGAAACCACGGCGTGGACATCGGGTTTTACCCGCTGGGGTCGTGCACGATGAAGTACAACCCGAAGGTCAACGAGGTGGGGGCGGGGCTCGACGGCTTCGCCAACGTGCACCCGTACACGCCTGAGGAACTCACTCAGGGAGCCCTTGAGTTGCTGTACGACATGCAGAACTACCTGGCCGAGATCGGCGGCATGGACGCGGTGACGCTCCAGCCGGCGGCCGGCGCCCACGGTGAGTTCACGGGGATCTCCATCATCAGGGCCTACCTGGCCAGCCAGGGGCAGGGCCACCGGAACAAGGTCATCATCCCCGACTCGGCCCACGGGACCAACCCGGCGACGGCCATCATCGCCGGGTGCGAGACGGTCGAGGTCAAGTCGGACGCGCGCGGTGGGGTCGACCTCGAGTCGCTGAAGGCGGTCGTGGACGGCAATACGCTCTGCCTGATGCTGACCAACCCGAACACCCTGGGGCTCTTTGACGAGAACGTCCACAAGGTCGCCGACATCGTTCACCAGGCGGGTGGGCTCCTGTACTACGACGGGGCGAACCTTAACGCCATCATGGGTTACGCCCGTCCGGGCGACGCGGGGTTCGACGTCGCCCACTTCAACCTGCACAAGACCTTCGCCACCCCGCACGGCGGGGGCGGCCCCGGTTCGGGTCCGGTCGGCGTGAAGAAGGACCTCGCGGCGTTCCTTCCGGTCCCGGTCGTGGGCAAGCAGGGCGACCGGTACTATCTGGACTACGACCTGCCCCGGAGCATCGGGCGGGTGAAGTCGTTCTTCGGGAACTTCGGGGTCATCGTGAAGGCTTACGCCTACATCCGGTCCATGGGTCCGGACGGCCTGAAGCAGGTCTCCGAGGACGCGGTCCTCAACGCCAACTTCCTCATGACGAGACTGAAGAAGGACTACTACCTCATGTACGACCGGATCTGTAAGCACGAGTTCGTCGCCTCCGGGCTGTGGCAGAAGGACCGCTCCGGGGTCAAGACCCTGGACATCGCCAAGCGCCTCCTCGACTACGGCGTGCACGCTCCGACCGTCTACTTCCCGCTCATCGTGCCGGAAGCCCTGATGGTCGAGCCGACGGAGACGGAGAGCCGCGAGACCCTGGAGATGTTCGCCGACATCATGGCGAAGATCGCCGGGGAGGCCAAGGACTCGCCGGAGAAGGTCCTCGCCGCGCCGCAGTCGACGTTCGTCAAGCGGCTGGACGAGGCCCGGGCGGTCCGTCAGCCGGAACTCGCCTACCGGGGTGACCTCGGGCCAGGGAAGTAGATGCGGCCCGCGGCGGTGCGAGAGGAACGCCGGACGGGGAGAGGCCCTTGAGCGTCTTGGCCCGGCTCGACGCCGGCACACGGACCCTCCTGGAGCGGGCGTGGGAGACGCGCCGAGCCACGCGTCCCGACGAGATCCGCTTCGACACCGTGGGCCGGACCCAGGCCGTCTCCGTAACCGGGCGGGCGTGTGGGGCCCAATGCGCCCACTGCGGCGGCCACTACCTTGAGGGCATGCTGACACCGGACGAGGCGAGGGCGATGGTGGGCGGCCGGAAGGGGCGGGTCGTCGCCGGTAAGGCCGCCGACACGCCCCGAAGCTGGCTCGTGAGCGGGGGCTGCACGGCCGAGGGACAGGTGCCGCTCTTGCGGGACCCCGCGCTCCTTGAGGAACTCGGCCGGACAGGACCCTTGAACCTCCATGCGGGGCTGGTCCGAAACGAGGCGGAGGCGGCCGGCCTCGCCCGGCACGCCGCTGTCGTGTCCCTTGACTTCGTCGTCGATACCCAGACGATAGAAGACGTTTATGGTTTCCGGGGCGTGACGGGGGACGACTTCATCCGGAGTTTCGAGCTCCTGTCCGCCCACACCCGGGTGGTGCCCCATGTCTTGGTCGGCCTGGCCGGCGGGGAGGTGCGGGGCGAGTTCCGGGCCTTGGAAGAACTCGCCCGGCTCGGCGCCGAGGGAGTGGTTCTCCTTGTCCTCATCCCGACCAGGGGTAGCCGCTTCGAGGGGCTCCGCCCCCCGCCCCTGGCCGACGTGGCCAGGGTGATGGCCGAGGCGAGGTTGGCCCTGCCGGGCAAGCCCGTACGCCTGGGCTGCATGCGGCCCAAGGGCCGCTACCGGGCGGAGCTCGACCTCCTGGCCGTGCGGGCCGGCCTCGACCGCATCGCCGTCCCGACCCCGGGCGCGGTGCGCGAGGCGACGTCCCTGGGGCTCCGGCCCGTCTGGTCCGAGGAGTGCTGCGTGTTCCCGAGCGGGGAGGGGAACTGAGATAAGGGCGTCAGCCGGAACGATGGCCGTGGTCGGAGGGCGGCGGGGAAGGCCCGGCTCAGGACCCGCGGCGGGCGACCTGCCGACGACCGCCTACCTCATGGAGGGGGAGCGCTGCTCCCGGGACTGCGCCTTCTGCCCGCAGGCCCGGACGGCCTCCGCTCGCGGCGACCTTCTGGCCCGGGTCAATTGGCCGCGGGTCGGGGAGCAGGACGAAACCGGGTTCTGGGAAGGCCTTCGCCGGGCCGTGGCCGACGGGCAGCTTCGCCGGGCGTGCTTTCAGGTGACGGCGACCCCGTCGGTGATGGAGGCCGTGGAGGCGGACGTCCGGAGGCTGCAGGCCTCCTGCCCCGACCTGCCCATCTGCGTGTCCGTCGCCGCCAGGGATCTCGACGAGATACAGCAGGTCCTGGGCTGGGGGGCCCAGCGGGTCACCCTGGCCCTCGACGCGGCGACCCCCGACACGTACCAGGCCACCAAGGGCGGCGACTCCGGGCCGCGGCTGGCCCTCCTTCGCGAGGCGGCCGAGCGGTTCCCCGGACGCATCGGGACCCACCTCATCGCCGGCCTCGGTGAGACCGAACGCGAGATGGTCCTGGCCCTCCAGGCGATGACCGACCTCGGGGTCGCCGTGGCCCTGTTCGCTTTCACGCCCGTTCCCGGCACGGCCCTGGAGGACCGACGGCCCCCGGACCTTCAGGCCTACCGCCGGCTGCAGGCGGCCCACTTCCTGGTGACCCGGGGTCTGGCCCGGGCCGGGGACATGTCTTTCGACGGCAGGGGACGCGTCGTGTCCTACGGGCGGACCTGGGGGGAGGTCGCGGCGCGGCTCGCGGGACAGCCCTGGGGGCCCGGAGAGGCCGCCGAGGCCGATGAGCCCGGGGCCCAGCCCGCCCGGGCCTGCGAACCGGGCCTGGCCTTCCGGACCAGCGGCTGCCCGGACTGCAATCGCCCCTACTACAACGAGCGGCCCTCGGGCCCGCTCTACAACTACCCGCGGCCCCTCAGCGCTTCGGAGGTCGCCGAGGCGGTGGAGGCGGCGCGGCCAGTGGCAGACGCGAGGATCACGCCGGTGGAGCCGACGCGCCCTGCGGAGGCCTTGACAACGCCCGAGACGCGGCCTGCCGGTGTCTGGCGCCTTATCGTGGAGGACGCTCCCCGGGCCGGGGCCTGGAACATGGCTATCGACGAGGCCCTGCTGCTCGAACACGCCGCCGGCAAGACGCCCCCGACGCTCCGCTTCTATCGCTGGGACCCGGCGGCCGTCTCGCTCGGCTACTTCCAGGACCCGGCCACCGATGCCAACCAGGAAGCGTGCCGCAGCGAGGGCATCGATGTCGTCAGGCGCCCGACCGGGGGGCGCGCCGT